>SKXG01000204.1 GCA_007128525.1 Pseudomonadales bacterium
CCACTTGATGCTGCCGAAGCGCGACCAGCGGGCGGTCACACGGGTCTGCAGCGGAATCTCGTCGCCGGCTTCGTCCAGGAGGCGAACCCGCTGCTCTTCCCAAAGCGCCTGCGCTTCATCCGACGGTGTACAGTCCTCGAACAAGGCGGCGCTGACATTGGGCACCATGCTGATGTCGGCGTAGAGCGTATTGCCTTGGTGATCGGCTGCTATGGTGTTGAAACCAGCGGCCAGATAATCGGCCAGTACCTGCTTCAGCTCGTGCACCGTGCTGGCCTGGAACCAGGCCAGGCGCTGGTCCAGGCCGCGCAAGCCGGCGTTGGCAGTGCCCAGTGCATAGGCGCGTGATGCTGTCCAGGGCAGGTCGTTGGTGACCACCACAGGTCCGAATCGGGTCTGATAAAACCGGTGATCATGCGTGGTGATCTCGCCGTTGTCGCCTTGCACTTCAATGCGCACATCCTGCGTCTGCATCTCGTGGCGTTCGCCGTCGATCAGATAGTGGGTCGGGTCGTCGTCGGCAAGCGTCAGTTCATGCACGGTAAAGCGCCGCGCAGTCGATACGGTGTGTGTCCAGGCCAGCTGGTCGGTATGGCCGATGCCGATGGTAGGTCCGCCGAGGAGCGTTGCGCCGGTGACGTCGAGCACACCGGGGATGGTCTGATGCAGGCGGTAGAAGCGGTTCTGCCCGGTCCACGGATAGTGGGGGTTGCCGAGCAGCACAGCGCCGCCGCCCGTCAGTTCGCGGCCTATGGCCCAGGCATTGCTGCCATGGCTGAGGTCGAGGTCGGTGCTTGCTGCCAGCCAGGGTGCCTGTTGTTGATTCGGGTCCAACGCCTGCTGGGTCGCGAGCGCCGCATTGCTTGCGTTGTCCGCCTGGTTATTTGGAGGCTGCGCTGATGTCACACCGCGCAGCATGATGGTCAGGCCGACCGCTGCGCGCCGCCACATGTCCAGTTCCGAGATCTCACGTACCCAGCCGGCGTTTCGGCAGCCGGGATCCGGCAGGTCCTCGATACCGGTATCGCGCAGATAACGATTGTATCCTGCCGCAAATCCCTGCATCAGCGCCCGGGCATCTTCTGACGGCTGGTAGCCGGTGTCCGGTTCGCCGGCGAGCAGCGTTTCCGCCAGCCCCTGATCAATCAAGCGGCGGTGATAAAGGTCACTCTCCAGGTTGCCGTTATCCGGCCCCAGGTATCGGGCGCGTTCGCCACTGACCGTGAGTATGTTGTCCGCCAGCATGCATATGTTCAGGCTGGCAAAGGCGTGCCCGGTGCCATATCCCAGGCCGGCGAAGTCGTCGGCGACGATGTGTGGTATGCCATGTGCCGTCCAGCGAACCTCGGCGCGATAGCTCGGCGCGTCGTCGTCACTGCGCGCTTGGGTTTCCGCTGGATCGGAACCGCTGCATCCGGCAGCAGCGATCGTCAGACCCAGCAAGGACGCGCCAGCTAGGGTGCGGCTTAGCGTCTGACGGAACACTCGATGAAATCCGGCCATAGTCCCCTCTCCCATGATTTGGTCCCCTGCAGGTACCCTAGATCGGCGTGGCCTTCACCACAAGCAGGGTTTTGCGGTCTGGGGTGGCTTGGGTCGCGGAGGGTGTGGCCTGGATTGGAAACCGGATCAGGCCGCCAGAACATTTTCCCGCCGCCCTGGCCTGGCGTATCCTGCAGACCATTGATGCGCTGACCACAGAGGCTGACCCACGATGACCATAGAGACCTTGGATGCCCGCCTTAACACCATCGTTGCGCCGGATGCGCGGGTCGAGTCCCTGTCGGAGGATTTCGAGTTCACCGAAGGCCCGGTCTGGCATCCGCACGCGCAGCATCTGCGTTTTAGTGACATCAGCGGTAACCGTCTCTACCAATGGGATGCAGAGACGGGTATTAGCATCTATCGCGAACCCAGCCAGATGGCCAATGGCAACACCTACGACAGGCAGGGCCGGCTGCTGAGCTGTGAACATGCCACCAGTTCTGTGGTGCGGGAGGAAGATGGCCAGCTCAAGGTGCTTGCCAGTCACTACCAGGAGCGGGAGCTGAACAGCCCCAACGACATTGTTGTGGCGAGTGATGGCTGGATCTATTTTACCGATCCGACCTACGGGCGCCATGCCCGGCATGGCGTGGAGCGGCCGCAGCAGCTTGACTTTCAGGGCGTGTATCGACTGCACCCGGAAGACCTGACGCTGCAGTTGCTGGCCGATGATTTCGAGCAGCCGAATGGGCTTTGTCTGAGCCTGGATGAACGAGAACTGTTCGTGGCCGACACCACCCGACGCCATGTGCGGCGCTTTGCGCTGGGCGCTGACGGGCGCCTCAGTGGTGGCTCGGTGTTTGCCGAGTCACCGGCACCGGACGGCTTGAAGCTCGACAGCAGAGGCAATCTTTACGCAGGCGGGCCTGGCGGCGTGCATGTTTATGAGGCCGACACGGGCGCCCAGCTTGGCCGCATTGGTACGCCAGCTTTCTGCGCCAATTTCACCTGGGGCGGTGCAGATCTGAAAACGCTTTTCATGACCGCGTCCACCGGTCTGTATCGCGTGCCAGTGGCAGTCGCCGGGCTACCGCTGTTTGCCTGAGGTCCAGGCAGAAGCGCCTGCCCACAAGGGC
>SKXG01000284.1 GCA_007128525.1 Pseudomonadales bacterium
CCGCGTGTCTCAGATGCCCCCGTCCGTCCCCGACCACCCAATAAACTCCCGCGTAGACAGAACGAGAGCCATCCTCAGGTTGCCGAAGGGTGCCGCCCGCGCCTTGGGGAAGTCGTCCGTAGATCAGGGCTTACGAAGCAGGGAAGCCAGGCTGTGCGCCCAAGACGCGCCGTCAGCATCTGACCAGCTTCCCCAGGGACATTCGCTGTTCATTGCCGCCAGCCGGATGCTGCTACTGCGGTAGTGCCTGGATCGTTCTGATCGGTGGGTGGGGCGGTTTGCGGAGAGTATCAGCCGCCAAGGATGGCGGCTGTAAGCCTACACGGACGTATTCACGGCGTCTCTCCGCAAGCCGCCCCACCCACCGATCAGAACGATCCAGGCACGGCCGACGAAGCCAAAACCGCTACCGCAAATAATCAAACAACGAATTCCGCCCCAACTGAACATACGTCTGCTGCGCCGCCTGCAACGCCACCTGCTGCAGCGAAAACCGGCTGATCGCTTCGGCGTAGTCGAGATCCTCAATCGAAGACAGCATCGTCTTCAGCTGCAGACTCTGGTCCTCATTCACCAGACCCTGCGCATCAATGGTGTTGAGCCGGCCACCGACATCGGTGCGTACCGACAGCAGCTTGTCCATAGCCTGGTCAATGTTCAGCAACGCCATGTCGGCTTCGCCGCGAAACTGAGCCACAGCCGACGAATCCGAACGTGGTGTTTCCAGGGCAGCAACAAGCTGATCAATGCTGGCAAACAGTGACTGCGTACCGGCAGGTTCTACCGCAATGCTGTCAGCCGCTTGGGGTGTACCTGTGACCAGCACGCGGCGGCCACCGATATCGATGGCCTGATCCGGTGCATAGGCGCCAGTCGCCACCGGGTCGCCTTCGCTGTCGAGCACTTCATAGTTCTCGGCGTCGATAAAGCTGATGGTGTAGCTCTGGTCATCAATCTGTGTTGGGTCCAGCACTTCCGATGCTGTGACCCGTGCTGTGCCGCTGTTGCCGGCGTCCGGCGTCGCCACAAAGTGGCCATTGCCGCGCGGGATGTTACTCAACACCTGACCGCTGTGGCCAACAGCCAGCTTGCGATCCGGGCTGATTGCGACATTGCGTACGTCGCCATTACCCAGATACTCGACATCGCCCTGGGCATTGCGGACAAAAGGCGTGGATCCGCTGCGGGTACCGGCAAACAGGTACTCACCATTGGCATCGCGGGTATTGGCGGAATCGAGCAGGCTGTCGCCAAGCAACCGGATCTCCTGGGCGATCGCTGCCCGGGATTCATTGGTCTGAGTGGCGTTCATGCCTTGCAGCGTCAGCTCACGCACCCGGTGCAGGGCATCGCCCATGTTGGTCAGCACGGTTTCTTCATATTGCAGCTTGGACTGCACCATACCGGCATTGCGTGCGTATTGATCGACGGCATCCATACGTTCACGGATTTTCAGCGCCTGCAGGGCGCCGGCCGGATCATCGGATGGCGTAACGATCCTGCGCCCGGTCGCCATCTGTTCCTGGGTCTTCGCCAGTTCACCCTGGCCGCGGTTGATCGCACCGATGCCGCTGTTGAAAACCTGTGCCGTGGATACACGCATGCTCATAACTCTCCGTCAGCGCCGCACTGCGGCCAGCAGGCTATCGAACATTTGCCCGGATACCGCAATCACCTGAGCTGCGGCCTGATAAGCCTGTTGGAACTTCAGCAGGTTGGCCGCTTCTTCATCCAGATTCACGCCGCTGATGCTCTCGCGCTCTGCGCGCGCTTCATCGGCCTGACGCTGATGGACATCGGCATTGAGCCGGGCGCGCTGGCTCTTGATGCCAACATCCGCCACCAGCTCACCATAGGCCTCGCCGAAAGTGGCATTGCCACCGGACATGGTGCGGGTGTTGCGCAGGTCAGCGATTCCCAGCATGTTGCTGTTATCGCCGACGGCGCCGCTATTGTTGTCGACCGTAAAGGTGTCTCCCGCCTCCGGCGTGCCACGCAGCACCAGCGACCAGCCATTGACGTCGATGCGCGTGTCGCCAGACGGATCCAGCGGCACCGCGGTACCATTGACCTGATAGTCGGTGCCGTCGAATTCGATCGCAACGGGCGTACGCAAATCCGGATTGTCGGGGTCGGTCACCTGCAGGCTGTGCGCACTGACGCCGGAGCTGTTAGCACTGCCAGCGGCCACGGCAACCGGGCTCGCGGCAGCAACATCACGCGGGTCGTTGATGGCCAGCGACAGATCAGCACCAACGCGCATCGGCTGCAGACTGAAGCGGTCTCCGGCTTCGGGGCCGGTCACGCCGGCCATGTCCAGATTCAGGCCATCAAAGCTCAAGCTGTCACCGGGCGCCACACTGGCCACATGCTGGCCGTCACTGAGTCGCGTGAGCTGCCAGTTGTCGCCATCAAAACGCAGGTCGTAGCTGCTGGCCCGCAACTCGGAAACGTCCTCGACACTGAACGCTGGGGTGCCGCTGGCGGCATTGCCACGTGCAGCTTGTATCGGCAGCTCGGGTATGCGGAACAGATCGCCACCCATCTCGCCATCGAGCGTCATACCGTTGCGGTGCAGATCGTTGACGGTCGCCGCAACGGACAGCGCCATGCGGCCCA
>SKXG01000216.1 GCA_007128525.1 Pseudomonadales bacterium
AATCGACTGGCTGCGTGCCTGGCGCGGCGCCTCCTCTGCGTCGTCGTCAGTGGCGGGACCCTGAGCCAAAGCCAGGGCTGGCATCAGAGCAAGTAGTGCGAGGCTGCGCAAGATGCGTTTTACGTGTGAGTGGGTATGGTGGGTCGTCAGCGCTGGATCAGCGCCTCGACAAAGCGACTGGTCTGTCATGGTTCTTCCCCTGTTTCCCCTGCCGGCTGCTGCGTTCTGGTTGGTATGCAGACTGCAAAAACTGGCCGGAATTTTATATCAAGTCTAACTGTTAGCCTTGGGTGCTGGCTTTTGTGCTTGTACCTTCGGCCGGGTCGAGCATATCGAATGGGCAAAGGCGTGCCAAATGCATCATCGTGCATTACCCTTCACACAGGGCTTGCAGCGCAGCGATGTCCGCGGGCATCAGCTGCAATGGCCTCACTTCACTGAAGTCGACGATGGTGTTGGCAGCGTGCATCACCGCTTCCGGGTCAGCGACATGACCCAGCCCCAGCGCATGGCCGAACTCGTGCGCCAGGAAGAGCTCGAGATCATGCTCACGGTAGTAGAAGTAGATGCTGATTTCGCGTTCCACGCCCAGGATACGGCCATGACGATCGAGGCGTTGCCGGCCTCTGTAGGCGCCAGCCTCGGGCGGCATGGTGGCGACAGCACGGTTGATCCGGGCAACGTAGCTGTTGATCTCGTCGGCCAGGGCGTTGTGCTCGCGAACAGTTGCGTTGCGGATTTCTTCCAGCCGGGCCAGTCGCGTATCCAGAGCGCGCAGTTCGGAGCGGGACTGATTCAACCGCGCCTCTTCACGACGCAGACTGGCTGATTCCGGTGCGTCACTTGCGCCGCGGTTGTGTCGACTGACGGCTGCATTGAACGCTTCGACGTCGCTGCCGTAGTCGCGAAGTCGGCGTTCGTACGCCGCATTACCGGCGTCAATTTCACGGTCCTGCCGGCGCAAGGCTTCGGACTTGGCTTCGAGTCGCGCCTGCAACTCGTTGAGGTCCGAGGCCAGGTCTGCAATCTCCTGTGCACGCTCCTGGCGCCAGTCATGCCGCAGGTGAACCGGAAAACCGCGCGCCTCGTCCTGCACCAGCACTGGCCTGCCGGCAGCTTCATTCCAGTGTTCTGCCGCCGCCTGCGCCTTGGCCTCAAACCGCTCTGTGGACAGGCCAAAGCGTGGGTCGACCGCTCCCACGCGCCAGGAAATGGGCGCTGTGCAGGGTGTCGGTATGCTCGCCGAGGCCAGCACCTGGCCGGCAACCAGCCACAGCAGCAGGGCAACGACAAGGGCAGCCGGTCTGGACAGCCGGCGCGGCGAGCCGTTGTTTCGCGATCCGAGCCTCATCGGGCAATCCCCATTTATCAGTCTGATCTTGTGTGACCCTGATAATCCGGTAGCCTACCCGACCATGCTGCAGAACACTTCCCATGTGTGCCCGCTTTCCTGGCTCGCCGGCACACTGCTTCTGTTGACCAGTCTGCTTCTGCCGGCCTGGTCGCACGCCGAGGGGCCGACACGGGTTGCCGCCGCATCAGACCTGCGCTTTGCCATGACTGAGATTATGGCGCACTTTCGCGCGGATCATCCGGATGCCGCAGTGGAGGTGATCTACGGGTCATCCGGTCGCTTTCGAACACAGATTGAACACGGCGCGCCCTTCGACCTGTACTTCTCTGCCGACATTGCCTATCCGGAGGCATTGGCTGCCGCCGGGCTGGCCGCAGGCGAAGTTCGGCCCTATGCCCTGGGTCGGATTGTGCTGTGGAGCAGCACCCGTGATGCGTCTACGTTGACGCTTGAAGATCTCCGGGCAACAGAGTTTCGCCGCATTGCGATCGCCAATCCTCGCCATGCGCCTTATGGCGCGAGGGCTAGGGAAGCGCTGGAAGCGGCAGGGGTGTGGCCGGAGGTTGAGTCGCGCCTGGTGTACGGTGAGAACATCGCGCATGCCATGCAGCTGGTACAAAGCGGTGCCGCCGACATCGGCATTATTGCGCTGGCGCTGGCGTTGAATCCGGTCATCGAAGCACAGGGGGGCTTCGCCCTGATCGACTATGCGCTGCATCGGCCACTTGAGCAGGGCTTCATCATTACCCGTCGTGCGGCGGGCAACGCCACTGCACAGTTGTTTGCAGATTACATGCAGCAGCCCCAGACGCGCCGCATCATGCTGCGCTACGGGTTCGTAATTCCCGCTGAGCGCTGAGCTGCCATGTGGCCCATAAGTGATGCCGACTGGATCGCACTGCAACTGACGCTGCAGCTGGCCCTGATCAGTACCGTACTGCTGCTGGTGCTTTGTCTGCCGCTGGCCTGGTGGCTGGCTCACACCACGCGCCGCATTAAAGTTGTCTGCGAAGCCATCGTCGCTCTGCCACTGGTGCTGCCGCCAACAGTCATCGGTTTCTATCTGCTCATCCTGCTTGGACCGCGTGGCGCCGTTGGCAGCTTTCTGGATGACATCGGCATCGGCCATCTCGCCTTTACCTTTACCGGCCTAGTGATCGGTTCCATGATCTACTCGCTGCCGTTCGCCGTGCAGCCGCTGCAGAATGCCTTTCAGAGTCTGGGCGCGCGCCCGCTGGAGTCTGCCGCGACGCTGCGGGC
>SKXG01000051.1 GCA_007128525.1 Pseudomonadales bacterium
CAGCCCCAGCAATACCTTGCCAAATACCAGCAGGCCCGCCAGCACATGCAGCGCATGCAGGCCGGTCATCAAGTAGAAGAAACTGTTCGCCGGATTCGCCGCCAGAAAATAGCCCAGTTCATTCATCAGGCCCCAGGCCCAGTACTGACTGAACAGGAAGGCCATAGCCAGACCCGCCGATGCGATCAGCAGAGGGCGGCCACCCTGCCCGGCGCGCAGGCGACGGCGCCCAAGTTCCAGCAGTGCGCTACAGGCCAGCAACAGGGCGGTGCTCAGCCAAAGCTGCCAGGGGAGCGTCGGCGACACCCAGTCCGCTGCGTTCATCCGGATCCAGCTGGCACTGGACAGCAACAGAAACATCGAGGAGAGCGTCAGTATCAGGAACATCATGCCGCGACGCGCCGTACCGGCACGGTCGGTGGCACCATCCCACAGTGTCTGACCAAAGTCCTCGTCCAGCGATCCGCGCTGCCGGGCCAACTCTCGAAGCCGGCCGGCATTGGTGTTGGCTAACTCGCTCATGCGTGTGCTCCTTCGCCGGTCGGCCCACTTTGTGGCGACCCCTCGGTCACCCTGTCGGGCGTCGGATAGTTCTGCGGCAGGTAATCCTGCGATGCGCCAGGCACGTTGTAGTCATAAGCCCAGCGGTAGACGACCGGCAGCTGTGGCCCCCAATTGCCATGGCCAGGCGGCATGTCCGGTGTCTGCCACTCCAGCGACGTTGCTTTCCAGGGGTTCCGCTCCGCTTTGCGCCCCTTAAAGGCGCTCCAGAACATGTTGAAGATGAAGATCAGCTGCGCTGCCGCAACCAACAGGGCAACCACAGATATAAAGGTGTTCAGGTCATGTGCTGACTGCGGAATAAACTCGTAATCCTCATAGGCGTAGTAGCGCCGCGGCATCCCCAACACACCGAGATAGTGCATCGGGAAGAAGATCACATAGGTACCGATCAGCGTAATCCAGAAGTGCAAATGACCGAGCGTGTCATTCATCATCCGTCCGGTAATGTTCGGGAACCAGTGATAGATGGCCCCGAATATCACCAGAATTGGCGCCACACCCATCACCATGTGGAAGTGCGCCACAACGAAATAGGTATCAGCCAGCGGAATATCAACAATGACATTGCCCAGGAACAGCCCGGTCAGACCACCGACAACGAAGGTCAGAATAAAGCCAATCGCGAAAAGCATGGGCACGGTCAGGTGAATGTCGCCCCGCCACAGCGTGAGCACCCAGTTATAGACCTTCAGCGCGGTTGGCACGGCGATGACCAGTGTTGATATCGCGAAGAAGAACCCGAAGTACTGGTTCATGCCGCTGACGTACATATGATGCGCCCAGACCACAAAACTCAGTCCGCCGATAATCAGAATCGCCCAAACCATCATCTTGTAGCCAAAGATGTTCTTGCGCGCATGGGTGCAGATCAGATCCGACACCGGACCGAATGCGGGAAGCGCCACGATGTACACTTCCGGGTGACCAAAGAACCAGAACAGGTGCTGGAACAACAGCGGGCTGCCGCCGTCATGGGGCAGCTGCTGGCCCATCGACAGGATGGCAGGCATAAAGAAGCTGGTGCCGGCGAGCTTATCGAACATCATCATCACGGCACTGACGAATAAAGCCGGGAAGGCCAGCAGCGCCATGATCGAAGCAATGAAGATGCCCCAGACGGACAGTGGCATACGCATCAACGTCATGCCCTCAGCTCGTGCCTGCAGCACGGTGGTGACGTAATTCAGGCCACCCATGGTTGCAGCGACAATGAAGATGGCCAGGGACACCAGCATCAGGATGATGCCGAGGTCTGCACCCGGCGTACCCTGCAGAATTGCCTGCGGCGGATACAGGGTCCAGCCGGCGCCGGTAGGGCCACCCGGCACAAAAAAGCTGGCCAGCAGAACAATGACACTGACCAGGTAGAACCAGTAACTCAGCATGTTCAGGTACGGGAACACCATGTCCCTCGCACCGAGCATCAGCGGAATCAGGTAATTGCCAAAGCCACCCAGGAAGAGTGCCGTCAGCAGGTAGATCACCATGATCATGCCGTGCATGGTCATGTACTGGTAGTAGGCCTCGGCGCCGAAAAGCTCCATCTCAGGATAGCCGAGCTGCATGCGCATCAGCCCCGACAGCACCACGGCCACGAGGCCAACAAATATGGCCGTCAGCGAATACTGAATTGCAATGACCTTGTGGTCCTGACTCCAGATGTACTTGGTGATGAAGCTCTGCGGCTCATGATCATGATCGTGGGCATGTGCTTCAGTCATCACTCAGCTCCCGAATTAATGCTATAACCGCGGCCATTTCGTTTTCGGACAGGTTTGCTGGCGGCATGATTGGGTCGTAGCCAGCCGTCAACTGTTCCCCCGGATTCGTGATCGAGTTTCGGATGTAGTCTTCGTCGGCCACCACGGTGTCGCCATCTGCCAGCTCGACGGTGCTGCCATACAGGTTCTGCCAGGTTGGTCCCAGCATCTCACTGCCATCCAGGCTGTGACAGGCAAGGCAGCCGTGCTGCTGGCTGACCTGGCGCCCCAGATCGGCCGTTGGCTCGACATCCTCATCGACTTCCGCAGGCGGCGGCGCCTCCTCGACA
>SKXG01000052.1 GCA_007128525.1 Pseudomonadales bacterium
ATTTGGGGTTCTTTATGCTGGGCACAGGCTGGGGCGGGATGATTCCACTGCAGGAAGTGATCTGGGCCAATTTCTTCGGCCGGCGTCATCTGGGCGCGATACGCGGCGCTGCGATGCCGTTCTCGCTGTTGCTCGGAGCCAGCGCGCCGTTGCTGACTTCTGTCTACCATGACGTTGTCGGCAACTATGATGGTGCCTTGCTGACCGTGGCTGTGTTGAATCTGTGTTCAGCTGCCGTGATCCTGAGCCTGAAGAAACCGCAGCGGAACAAGCCGCTGCAGCTCGAAGGCTGACGCGGCACCAGCGTGCCGCGCAGCCACTTACTTTTCAGCCGGATGTTGAAGTCAGGCCTTACTCTGGTTTTGTGAAGCGTATCGTCATCCGGTCGCTTTCGCCGATGTTGCGATAGTGGGCCTCGCATTCGGCTTTCTCGTCCTCATCTTCCATCTGTGCGCAGTAGCGCAGGGTTGGCGGCAGCGTCCAAACCCCGGCCGGATGATCCCGCGTATCGTTGTCGTTGGCGTTGATTTCGCTGCGACCGCTCAGAATGAAGCCCGCCGATGCTGCCCGTTCAATCACGTACTGCTCACGAACGTAGCCGTTGCGCTCTTCCGACTCTGGTACGGCCTCATGGTCGGCGCGATGTTGCAGGATGGCCAGAGTGCCACCCGGTCGCAGCACCTCGTATGCGGCCTGCAGAACCTCATCTTCAATGCCCTGGGCAATCAGATTGTGGAAGTGGCGTGAAATCAGAACCAGGTCTGCACTGGCATCTGGCCCCAGGCTGGCATGGTCAGGCAGTAGAAAGGGCACCACGTCCACGTTGCCGTAGACCTCTGGTGCCGAGTCGAGCTTCTCGCGCAGGGCTTGCGCCGACCGTCGTGTAAACTCCGACCCGCCTTCTTCCGGGAAGCTGGCCAGGACCAGCTGGCCGTGCTCGTGCAAAACCGGCGCCAGAACTTCCGTATACCAGCCGCCGCCGGGCCAGAACTCGACCACGGTCATGTCTGGTTGCAGCCCAAAGAAAATCAGGGTTTCGAGCGGATTACGGTACTCGTCGCGAGCCTTGTTCTGCTCTGAACGGTGCTCACCCTGCAGCGCCTGCTGAATCAGAGCGCCGACTTCCGGCAGTGCCGGTTCCTGATGCTCGGCAACTTCCGCTTCCGGTACGGCTTCCTCTGCCGGCGGGCCGGCGGCGTCGTTGCCGCAGCCGGCAAGCAGCAGGCTCAAAGCCAGCCACGGCAGGGCCATCACTGATCGATTCTTTAACATGTATGCCTCCACAGTTATTGTTCGTCCTTAGCCGGGCCTGGTGCCCGCTGTCATCAAGCGTCCGCTGATGCGCGGGTATCAGCCCAATAGGGCTCACGCACCTTGCGACGCTGAATCTTACCTGACGGAAGACGCGGCAAGTCCTCACAGTAGTCGACACTGCGCGGCACTTTGAAACTGGCCAGATGTTCCCGCACAAAGTCACGCAGCGCCTGGCTCAACGCAGCGTCCGCCTTAAAACCCGGACGCAGCTGCACAACGGCCTTGACCTCTTCGCCAAACTCTTCGTTCGGCACGCCGATACAGCAGGCATCCTGAACGGCCGGGTGTTGCAGCAGCACATCATCGATCTCCTGCGGGTAGATGTTGACGCCACCACTGATGATCAGTTCTGCCGAGCGGCCGGTCAGAAACAGGTATCCCTCGTCGTCAAAGTAGCCGAGATCGCCCATGGTGTAGTAGTCGCCGCGGTAGCTGTCTGCCGTCTTCTGTGGATCCTTGTAGTACTCAAAGCCACCAACAGATGGTTTGCGGAAATAAATGGTGCCTATTTCATTGGGCCCGGCTTCCTGACCGTCTTCTGTAATGATGCGGTTGTCATAGCCTTTCTTGAGCCGGCCCACGCTGCCGGGTTTGCGCAGCCACTCTTCTGACGAGATGGTAAAGCCGCCACCGCCTTCAGTAGCCGCGTAGTATTCCATGATGATGGGACCAAACCATTCAATCATGGCCCGCTTCACATGAACCGGCGTGGGTGCGGCGCCGTGGGTCACCCGTCTCAGTGACGACAGGTCGTAGCGCTCGCGAACCGACTGCGGCAATTGCAGCAGCCGGTGGAACATGGTTGCTACCATGTGGCATTTGGTGACCTGGTAGCGTTCGATCAGCTGCAGCGTCTCTTCCGGGTCCCACTTGTCCATCAGCACCATACGCACCCCGGCACCGAGTGGCGCGATGATGTCGCCAGCCAATGGCGCAGCGTGATAGGCAGGCCCCGTACACAGGCTGGTGTCGGTGTCTGGGTCCAGGTTCAGGCCGGTGGTGCTGGTCGATGTGGCGGCTGCCCCAACCGGCGCCCGGTCCGGTCGGATGACGCCTTTGGGTCGGCCGGTGGTGCCTGAGGTGTACAGCATCCGGGTGCCTCGAGTCGGGTTCTCGATATTGGTATCCGGATAGGCGCCGAGATGGTCAAGGTAGTTGTCGAAGCCGGGCAGGGTGCCGCCAACCGCGAGATTAAGCTGCAATGCGTCGGTGTGCGATGTTGCCCCGGCAGCCTGATCGCCCAGACTGACATCCGCCAGAAAAACGCGGGCTTCACAGTTGTCGAGGATGTAACC
>SKXG01000402.1 GCA_007128525.1 Pseudomonadales bacterium
CAGCGCATCACGCAGACCGTCAGCCAGGTCGCGCATCAGTTGCTCAGTGCTCGGCCAACTGATGCAGGCATCGGTAATGGACACGCCATACTGCAGCTTGCCCGCGCCAAGCTTCTGATTGCCCTCGCCAATGTTGCTCTCGATCATCAGGCCCATGATGGACTGATTGCCCGCCTGAATCTGCGCCATGACCTCATGAGCGACCGCGGGCTGCCGGTTGTGGTCCTTGCTCGAATTGGCATGGCTGCAGTCCACCATGATATTGAGCGGCAGTCCTGCAGAACTCAGTGCCTCTTCACAGCGGGTAATGTGCTCGACTTCGTAGTTCGGGCCGCCATTGCCACCACGCAGCACCAGATGCCCGAGCTTGTTGCCGCGGGTATGAATGACCGCCACCTGACCTTCCTGGTTGATGCCCAGGAATCGGTGCGGGCGGGCCACCGACTGCAGCGCATTGATGGCCACGTCCAGGCCGCCATCAGTGCCGTTCTTGAAGCCAACAGCTGAGGACAGTCCGGAAGCCATTTCCCGGTGGGTCTGGGACTCCGTGGTTCGGGCGCCGATGGCCGACCAGGTGATCAGATCCTGCAGGTACTGCGGCGTGATCGGATCCAGGGCCTCTGTGCTCAGCGGCAGGCTCAAGGCTGCGATGTCGAGCAGCAGACGTCGCGCCAGATGCAGGCCTTCCTCAATCTGGAAGCTGTCGTCCAGATGCGGGTCGTTGATCAGGCCTTTCCAGCCCACCGTGGTGCGCGGCTTTTCGAAGTACACACGCATGACCAGGTACAGGGTGTCGCTGACCTCATCTGCCAGCGTTTTGAGCCGGCGCGCATAGTCCAGCGCCGCTTCCGGGTCATGAATGGAGCAGGGGCCAACCACCACCAGTAGCCGGTGATCCCGACCTTCCAGGATGTCTTTCATGGTCTGGCGGGAGGCCTCGATCGACTGCCGGATGTCGTCACTGACCGGCAGTGCCGCCTTCAGGCGGTCAGGCGTCGTCAGAATCTCCTGCGCCGTCACGTTCAGATCTTCAAGTTTCGGGTCCATGTCTTGCTTCTCTCATCGCCGGGGCCCGGTGTCGCGGGCCCTGTTCAGTTGGTATTCGATCTCGTCATGCCGTTAACCGGCCATAAAAAAACCCGAGAGGCGGACTGCCTGTCGGGCTTGGCCGGAGGCAGTCGAGGCTGCCTTCCGCGAGTCGGTTCGGTGTGGGAAGGCCTCAGGTCGCTACGTAGCTGGCAGTTTTGCCAATACCCAGCCGCCAACCGTATGCGCATGCATAGGCGACTGGGTGGCTAAACTGGAAGTAGGCCTGAGCTGACATAGTCGCGAATCATAACCAGATAACAGCTTAAATCAACCCGGCTGCAGCATTCGGCTGGAATACCGGGTCGGTACGGGATGCCGGGTACGGCCGCTTCGGCTACAATGCGCGCCCTTTTTCAGACTGACCGGCAGGAGCACATGCAGCCCAGCGTCGGATTTATCAGCCTTGGCTGTCCCAAGGCCCTGGTCGACTCGGAACGGATTCTGACCCAGCTCAGCGTCGAGGGCTACCAGACCAGCCCCAGCTATGCGGATGCTGATGTGGTGGTGGTGAACACCTGTGGGTTTATCGACAGTGCCGTCGAAGAGTCTCTGGACGCCATTGGTGAGGCGCTGCGCGAGAACGGACGCGTGATCGTGACCGGCTGCCTGGGCGCCAAGGCTGACCTGATACGGGCGCAGTTTCCCGACCTGCTGTCGGTCACCGGCCCGCAGGCCTATGAGCAGGTGATGTCGGCGGTTCATGAGGCCGTGCCACCGCCGGCCCAGGACCACCGCTTCGATCTGGTGCCCCAGCCCGCGATGAGTGGTCCCGGCATCAAGCTGACGCCCCGGCACTACGCGTACATGAAGATTTCCGAGGGCTGCAATCACCAGTGCAGCTTTTGCATTATTCCATCCATGCGCGGACGCCTGGTTTCGCGCAAGTCCGGTGACATCCTGCAGGAAGCCGAAGGCCTGGCAGCATCCGGCGTGCAGGAGCTGCTGGTGATATCGCAGGACACCAGCGCTTACGGCTCAGATCTGAAGTACCGGACCGACTTCTGGAACGGCCGGCCAGTCCGCTCAGACCTGGTCAGCCTGTGTGAACAGCTGGGCCAGCTGGTGCCCTGGGTCCGACTGCACTACGTCTACCCGTATCCACACGTCGACCGGCTGCTGCCGCTGATGGCGGATGGCCTGGTGCTGCCGTATCTGGATATTCCGTTGCAGCATGGGGTGCCGCGTATTCTGCAGTTGATGAAACGGCCGGCTGCGGCGGAAAAGACGCTGGAACGCATTGCCCGCTGGCGTGAGATCTGCCCGGACCTGACCTTGCGCAGCACCTTCATCGTCGGTTTTCCGGGTGAAACGGATGCCGAGTTTGAGGCGTTGCTTGGGTTCCTGAGCGAAGCCCAGCTCGACAGGGTGGGTGCCTTCGCCTACTCACCGGTCTCTGGCGCCAGGGCCAATGAATTGCCGGATCCTGTGCCGGAAGCCGTCAAGGAAGAGCGTTTGGCGCGTTTCATGGCACACCAGGAAGCGATCAGCGCAGCCCGTCTGGCCCGTTATCAGGGTC
>SKXG01000186.1 GCA_007128525.1 Pseudomonadales bacterium
CGTCCTGCCAGGTATCCCAGATGGCGCGGATCATCTGGATGTACTCTTTCATGCGCGGAGCCGGTGGCGACCAGGTGCCGCCGAAGCGGCGTTCATTGTGTCCTTTGACCTGACTGCCCAGACCCAGCGCGAAGCGTCCACCGGTGTAGTGCTGCAGGTCCCAGGCTTCCATTGCCAGCACCATGGGGCTGCGCGGAAAGGCAATGGTGACGGATGTCTGCAGTCCGATCTTTTGCGTAGCGGTTGCCGCGACCGTCATGGTCAGGATGGAGTCGTGGGCCAGTTCGCCACAGGTTACGAAGTCGTAACCGGATTCCTCTGCACGCTGGGCGGCCTTGGGTACATCCTTCAGCCAGCCGCCGACGCCTGTGCCTACTCGCATGGTTGTGCTCCCCTGTAGATGTTGTGACTCGACGATAGGCGAGCCGGCTGACCAAGTCCAGCCGGCTCACAGGTCAACAGGGGTCCAGCCTGCACTGCAGCGACGTTACTCCTTGATACCCAGCCGCTCGTGCATGATCGGACTGGTGGTCGTGTACTGCAGATGCACTTTCTTGTCCGGCTCCAGGCGTGCCTTGATGGCAAAAGCGGCCAGCGCCGCTTCGTGGAAGCCTGAGAGAATCAGCTTCTTCTTGCCGGGATAGGTGTTGATGTCGCCAACGGCATAGATGCCCGGGATGTTGGTCTCGAACTTCTCGGTATCGACCGGAATCTGGTTCTTCTCCAGATCCAGGCCCCAGTCTGCAATCGGACCAAGCTTGGGAGACAGGCCGAAGAACACCAGCAAATGGTCAAGCTTCAGCTCCTCCACGCTCTTGTCCGGCTTCGTGACCTGCACCGACTGTAGTGTGCCGTTGTCCGTGTTCAGGCCGGTGACGTTGCCGACCATGAAGTTCATCCGGCCATCCTTGACCAGCGTACGCATGCGGGATACGGAGACCGGCTGGGCACGGAAGTTTTCGCTGCGGTGTATCATGGTCATGGACCGGGCGTTATCGAACAGCTCCAGCGCCCAGTCGAATGCGGAATCACCGCCGCCAAGCAGGATGACGTCCTTGTCCTTGTGCTGGCTCGGGTCCTTGACGCGATAGAAGATCTGCTTGTCGATCAGCGGCTCAACGCCTTCGACGCGCAGTGGTTGCGGCTGAAAGGAGCCGACACCGCCAGCGATGATGACCGCCTTGCATTCTAATTCTGTTCCGGCCGAGGTTTTGACGTAGAAGGTTTCATCGTCACGCTTGACCACTTCGGCGACCTGCTGGTCCAGATGGAAAGTGGCACCAAATGGATCCACCTGCGCCATCAGCCGGTTGACCAGCTCCTGGCCACTGCACATTGGCAGAGCCGGGATGTCGTAGATGGGCTTGTCCGGATACAGTTCGGCACACTGGCCGCCGGGCTTGGGCAGCGCATCAATGATGTGGCACTTGATCCCCAGCAGGCCCAGTTCGAAGATCTGGAACAGCCCGCAGGGGCCGGCACCGACGATGACGACATCGGTCTTGATGGTCATACGATTTTCTCCTGCTAACGAATCAGATTCAGTTGCTGTAAGTGCTGGAAGATGCGTTCAGCGCTGCCGGCGGCATCCAGTGCGTCGATATTCACGGTCAGGTCAGCCGAAGGGAGCCCTGTCGCGCCTGTTGCCGGGTGCAGATCGACAATCAGATATTCATGGTCTTTGGCCTGCTGCAGCAGCCCGGCATTTGCTGTGACCGGCAGCAGTGCGATCAAACCGGCGCTGTTCAACAGTCTGGCGCCCGGCAGCGGTGGCAGCTCCGGACCTGACACAATACCGCCCAGACGTCCGGCATCAAACAAGCGGCGTTCAAGCGCCTGGGCGACCTGCAGTGCCACATCCGATGTCTGGGCAACCAGCAGCACCGAGAGTGGAGACTGTCCGAGGCGCTGGGCGCGCTCATCGGCGCTGACCTGATGCAGAATGCGTACGGTCTGTGATCCGGGGCCGATGTCCTCTTCGGGACTGATCATGCCGGCGGCCACTGTAGCATTGGTGATCCGGTCGATCATGATAAAGGCACCGGTATCACTGGCGCGCCGGTAAGCGTCAAATACCACGGGCTCGCTGAGGCTCAGTTCGCAGCGCCCAATCTCATTCAGCGCCAGGGTTGGCGCCTGCTGGCGGTGCAGAGTGTTGATGTCGATGCGCTCGCGCAGCGTCGACACATGGCCGAGCACCTGCCTTGTGCCATGCTTGATAATGTATTGCTTGCCCGGCACCAGCGCTTCGCCGTTCATCCATACAACGTGGGCGTCAAAGCGGTCGCCGACGCGTGGCAGGCTGTCCGGACTGACTATGACATCGCCGCGGCTGATGTCGATCTCATCTTCCAGCGTCAGCGTGACGGCCATCGGCGGGAAGGCTTCATCAAGATCGCCATCCATCGTCACGATACGCGCAATTCGCGAGCGCTTGCCTGAAGGCAGCGCAACGACTTCCATGCCTGGTCGAATGATGCCGCTGCCGATGGTGCCGCTGTAACCGCGAAATTCCGAGTTTGGCCGGTTCACCCGTTGCACACAAAAGCGCAGCTCGTCGAAGTTGCGGTCTGCCGCGATCTCGACGTTTTCCAGCAGATGCATCAGCGTCGGGCCCTGATACCAGGGCATGTGTGGCGAGTGCTCGACCACATTGTCACCCCGCAAGGCGGACAGCGGGATGAAGTGCAGGTCAGCCAGATCCAGGCTCTCGGTAAAGGCCAGATAGTCTGAACGAATTTGGTTGAACACGTCTTCGTGGTACTCGACGAGGTCCATCTTGTTCACGGCGACAATGATGTGACGGATACCGAGTAGAGACGCGATAAAGGTATGTCGACGGGTCTGTGTCAGAACGCCATGTGCAGCATCAATCAGGATCACGGCAACATCACAGTTCGAGGCGCCTGTGGCCATGTTGCGTGTGTACTGCTCATGCCCCGGCGTGTCGGCAATGATGAATTTGCGTTTCGCCGTGGAGAAGTAGCGGTAGGCGACATCGATGGTAATGCCCTGCTCGCGCTCTGCCTGCAGGCCGTCGACGAGCAGCGCCAGATCGAAGTCGTTGTCGGTAGTACCGACTTTCTTGCTGTCGCGATGAATGGCGGCCAGCTGATCCTCATAGATCATCTTGGAGTCATGCAGGAGCCGGCCGATGAGGGTGCTCTTGCCGTCATCGACATTGCCGCAGGTCAGAAAGCGCAGAATCTCTTTGCTTTCATGCTGCGCCAGATAGGCGTGTATGTCTGTTTCGATCAGTTCGGATTGGTGTGACATAACGGCGCCTAGAAATATCCTTCACGTTTTTTGGCTTCCATGGAACCGGCGCCATCATGGTCAATCAGTCGGCCCTGTCGTTCCGAGTGTTTGGCCAGCAGCATCTCCTGGATGATTGCAGTCAAAGAGTCTGCCTCCGATTCAATCGCGCCAGACAATGGATAACAGCCCAGTGTGCGGAACCGCACTTTGCGCATTTGCGGTTTCTCGCCCGGTGCCAGTTCCATGCGGTCGTCGTCGACCATGATCAGTGTCCCGTCCCGCTCGACCACCGGACGCTCCCGGGCAAAGTAGAGCGGCACGATGTCGATGTTCTCCAGGTAGATGTACTGCCAGATATCGAGTTCGGTCCAGTTTGACAGCGGGAAGACGCGCACTTCTTCGCCCTTGTTGATACGGCCGTTATACAGCCGCCACAGCTCCGGGCGCTGATTTTTCGGATCCCAGCGGTGGTTGCGGTCGCGTACCGAGTAAACGCGCTCTTTGGCCCGCGAGCGCTCCTCGTCGCGCCGGGCGCCGCCGAATGCCGCGTCAAAGCGGTATTTGTCCAGGGCCTGCAGCAGGGCCTGGGTCTTCATGATGTCGGTGTACTTCTTGCTGCCATAGGTGAAGGGCGTGACATTGTTCTTCTTGCCCTCCTGGTTGGTATGCACGATCAGCTCCACGCCGTATTTCTCCGGCAGCCGGTCGCGGAACGCAATCATGTCGCGAAACTTCCAGGTGGTGTCAATGTGCATCAGTGGAAACGGCAGCGTACCCGGAAAGAAGGCCTTGCGTGCCAGATGCAGCAGCACCGAGGAGTCTTTGCCGATGGAGTACAGCATGACCGGGTTCTCGAACTCGGCCGCCACCTCGCGGATGATGTGGATGCTCTCCGCTTCCAGTTGCTTCAGATGGGTAATCTGTTTTGGGGTTGCCGCCGTCATGGGTGCCGCCGTGATAAGAGTTGTCGGTTGGCTGCAAAGGGCGGCTATTCTAATGGCTGGGCAGCGTGATTCGTAGGTGCTGTTCAGTCGCATTCGTTATAAGCATATCAGTGGTTTGTGGCCCAAACTTCAGCTTGGGGGTTGTCTGCGGCCGATTGACGCACCCTGCAGACCAAGGTATCAAGGTCACAGGGAGCAAAGGAGACATGCCCATGCCGATGAAGTCCGTCAAGATCTCTGATTACATGGCCCGCAAACTCGTCACGTTCAAGCCGGACGACAACATCTTTGAGGCCATGGATCAGTTTCTCGATCATGGCATCTCCGGGGCGCCGGTGGTGGACGACAGTGGTCAGCTGGTCGGTATGCTCAGCGAAGTGGACCTGATCGAAGTGGTGATGCAGGGCAGCTACTACGATGAAGCCGAGGGTGTGGTGCGGGATTTCATGCAGGCGAATGTTGATACTGTTACGCCTGATCAGGACATCTATTCGGTGGCCGCAAGGTTCCGCAAGGAGCACCGGCACCGTTTCCCGGTGGTTCACTCGGACGGCCGTTTGGTCGGTCAGATCAGCCGCAGGGACGTATTGCGTGCGGTGCGTGAGTTTGTCGAACGCAACGTCCGGAAGAAGTAGCCGCAAGGAGTCACGATGGGCGCCTATCAGGAACTGGAAGGCCGGTTTGAAGAGCTGGCTGCCCTGGGTCATGCCTTTGGCATTCTGGGCTGGGACGAGCAGACGCAGATGCCGGAAGGGTCGGCCCCTGCGCGCAATGAGGCTGTTTCCCGGCTGCGGGTGCTGGCGCACCGTTTGATTACCAGCGACGCGCTGGGTGAGTTGCTAAAGCAGGCGGCCGACGAGCAGCTTGACGACTGGCAGCGGGCCAACCTGGCTTTGATGCAGCGTGAGCGGGACCATGCGCTGGTGTTGCCCGCTGAGTTTGTCCAGCGTCAGAGCCAGGCTTCCATGGAAGCGGAGCAGGCCTGGCGCAAACTGCGACCCGCCAACGACTGGATCGGCTTTCTGCCGTATTTCGAGACCAATCTGGCGTTGGTGCGGGAGGAGGCCAACCTGCGCGCGCGCGATCTGGGCGTGTCGCCCTATGATGCGTTGCTCGACCTGTATGAACCCGGCCTGACCAGCGCAGACCTGGATAACTGGTTCGGAGCCCTGGATGCGACGCTGCCGGACCTGATCGATGGCGCAGCAGCACGCAGCCGCGGGCAAAGCCCGTTGCTGCCCAAAGGGCCGTTCTCTATTCGTGCACAGGAGCAGTTGGGCCGAACGGTCATGGGGCTGCTGCAGTTTGATTTCGACCGTGGTCGGCTGGATGTGGCGGTGCACCCGTTTTGTGGCGGTGCCATCGGTGATGTACGTATCACCACACGTTATCGGGAGGATGACTTTCAGGAATCTCTGATGGGCATCATCCACGAGACCGGGCACGCCCAGTATCAGCAGAACCTGCCGGAGCGCTGGCGCCTGCAACCGGTTGGCAGTGCGACCGGTATGGCGGTCCATGAGTCGCAGAGTCTGTTCTTCGAGATGCAGATCGGCCGCAGCCCGGAGTTCATGCGTACGCTGGGACCATTGCTGGCCGAGGCCTTTCCCAATGAGGCGTCAGAAGTCTGGGGGCAGGAAAATCTCGTGCCGCTGTATCAGCGTGTCAGGCCTGGGTTGATTCGGGTTTCGGCCGATGAGGTCACCTATCCAGCGCATATTCTGCTGCGTTATGAGATCGAGAAAGAGCTGTTGTCCGGCGATCTGAAGCCGGCGGACCTGCCGGCACGCTGGCATCAGGGCATGCAGGCCAGGCTCGGGCTGGGTACCGAAGGCAATGACAAGGATGGCTGCATGCAGGATGTGCATTGGCCTTCTGGCGCTTTTGGCTACTTTCCCACATACACCGTGGGCGCGATGATCGCCGCCCAGCTGGCCGCCAGGTTGCGCGAGGATCTGCCGGACTGGTCCGGCCAGTGGCAGCGAGGGGAGCTTGGCCCAACCCGTGACTGGTTGCACGAGCGCATCTGGACGCAGGGCTCTCGCAGGCCGATGAAGGCGCTGGTCGAGGCAGCCACCGGACAACCGCTGAGTGCCGATGCCTACCTGACGCATCTGCGGCGCCGCTATCTCGACTGATCCTGACGGACTGTACGCCGGCGCTTAGTCGGGCTTGCCGCTTAGCGCGGCGCGCAACAACTCATTGACCTGCTGCGGGTTCGCCTTGCCCTGGGTCTGCTTCATGATCTGGCCGACGAAAAAGCCCAGGACTTTGTCCTTGCCGGCGCGGAATTGCTCGACCTGTGCCGGGTTGGCGGCAACCACCTCGTCGACCATGCGGGCCAGCTCGCCGCTGTCACTCATCTGTTTCAGGCCGAGCGCCTCAATGCGCTGATCGATGCAGGTGGCAGCCGCCTCGGCCGCCTCGTCCTGAGCCGCCGGTTCCTGCCAGAGCGCTTCGAACAGCTGTTTGGCCGTCTTGCTCGACAGCGTGCCATCCTTGATGCGGCGGATCAGCGCCGCCAGACGTGTCGCGCTGACCGGGCTGCGCGTGATGTCGAGTTCGGCTTTGTTCAACGCGCCGGACAGCTCGCCCATGACCCAGTTGGCGGCCAGCTTGGCTTCCCCGCTGTTTTCCGCCGCGGCTTCGAAGTAAGCGGCCACTTCCGGCTCGCTGGTAAGCCAGGCGGCGTCATAGGCGCCGAGGCCCAGCTCGGCCTGATAGCGTTCGCGTTTCTCGTGCGGCAGTTCCGGCAGCGTGGCGCGAATGGCCTCGATCAGGGCGTCGTCAACCACCACCGGCAGCAGGTCGGGCTCCGGGAAGTAGCGGTAGTCGGTGGAATCCTCTTTGCTGCGCATCGAGCGCGTGCGGTTCAGTTCGGGTTCGTACAGCAGCGTTTCCTGCACGATCCTGCCACCGCTCTCCAGCACTTCGATCTGGCGTGCCACCTCGGCATCAATGGCCTGCTGCAGGAAGCGGAAGCTGTTCAGGTTCTTGATCTCGGTACGTTGCCCAAGCTCGGTGGTGCCTTGGGGTCGCACCGAGACATTGGCGTCGCAGCGCATCGAGCCTTCGTTCAGGTTGCCGTCACAGATGCCGAGATAGCGCACCAGTGCGTGCATCTGGCGGAAGTAGGCCGCGGCCTGCGCACTGGAACGCAGATCCGGCTCGGACACCACCTCCAGCAGGGGTGTGCCGGCACGGTTCAGGTCGATGCCGGTCATACCGGAGTAGTCTTCGTGCAGAGACTTGCCGGCATCCTCTTCCAGGTGCGCCCGGGTGATGCCAACCCGCAGGGTCTGGCCATCGTCGAGCTGCACATCGAGATGGCCCTTGCCGACGATGGGCTGGCTGAACTGGCTGATCTGATAGCCCTTGGGCAGATCGGGATAGAAGTAGTTCTTGCGATCAAACACGGACTCGCGGTTGATTTCGGCGCCGGTTGCCAGGCCAAAGCGAATGGCCATCCGCACCGCTTCTTCGTTCAGCACCGGCAGGGTGCCCGGCAGCGCCAGGTCGACCGGTGACGCCTGGGTGTTGGGCGCGGCGCCGAATGCGGTGCTCGCCCCGGAGAAGATCTTGGATCTGGTGGCCAGCTGGACATGGACTTCCAATCCGATCACGGTTTCCCAGCCGCTGCGTTCACTCATCGGCTCACTCTCCCAACTGCGGATGCCGGCGGTGCCAGTCCGTCTCGGTCTGATAGATCTGGCCGAGTCCGAGCAGGCGCTGCTCACTGAAGTGCGGTCCGATCAGCTGCAGACCCATGGGCAGCTGTTCACTGAAGCCGCAGGGCAATGCCAGCGCGGGCACGCCGGCCAGACTGGCCGGTATGGTAAAGATATCCTGCTGATACATCGCCACCGGATCAGAGACGAGCTGGCCCTTGCCGAAGGCCGCGTTCGGGCAGGTGGGCGCAAGCAGCATGTCCACCGACTCGAAGGCCTTCACGAAATCGTCCCGGATCAGGCGCCGCACCTGCTGCGCCTTGCGATAGTAGGCCTCGTAATAGCCGACCGACAGCGCATAGGTGCCGGTCAGAATGCGGCGTTTGACCTCGGCGCCAAACGCCTCACTGCGTGAGCGCTGGTACAGGTCGTTGAGATCCTTGGGGTTTTCGCAGCGATACCCGTAGCGGACGCCGTCATAGCGTGACAGGTTGGTACTGGCTTCGGCGGAGGCCAGCACGTAATAGCAGGGCACGGCGGCGGCCGTGTGTGGCAACGAGACTTCGACGAATTGCACGCCGCGGCCTTCCAGCGCACGCCGGGCCTCATCCAGCAGTGTGGCCAAGCCGGCATCGGTCAGGGCCTGGAAATATTCAGTGGGTAGCCCAACCTTGAGGCGCTCCGGCGCTAGCCCGATGCGCACGCTTCGCAGCGCATCCAGTTCCGCCGCCGACTGCTCGGTGGAGGTTGAGTCACGGTGGTCGAACCCGGCCATGGCGCCGAGTACCAGGCTCAGGTCTTCCACGGTTCGGCCCATGGGGCCGCCCTGATCCAGGCTGGACGCGAAGGCCACCATGCCGTAACGCGACACCCGGCCATAGGTCGGTTTCAGGCCGCTGATGCCGCAAAAGGCGGCTGGCTGGCGTATGGAGCCGCCGGTGTCCGTGCCGGTGGCAATGGGGGCCAGGCCGGCAGCCACAGCGGCTGCGGCGCCGCCCGACGAGCCGCCGGGCACCCGGTCCGGATTCCAGGGGTTGCTGGCGGCACCGTAGTAGCTGTTTTCACAGGAGGAGCCCATGGCGTACTCGTCCATATTGGTTTTGCCGAGCATGACCATGCCGGCCTGCTGCAGCCGCTCGACGACAGTGGCGTCATAGGGTGCGACAAAGTTGTCCAGCATCCGTGAGCCGCAACTGGTGCGAACGCCCTGTGTGCAGAACAGGTCCTTGTGGGCGATCGGAATGCCGGTCAGGGGGCCGGCGCTGCCGTTCGCCAGCTGCGCGTCAGCGGCTTCGGCCTGCGCAAGCGCCTGCTCTGCGGTCACGGTGATAAAGCTGTTCAGCTGGCCGTCGAGGCGCTGAATCCGGTCCAGATAGGCCTGGGTCAGCTCGCGGCTGCTGAACGTGCGGGTCCGCAGACCCTCGGCCAGGTCGGCAATGCTTGCAAATGGGTCCATGGCTTACTCGACGACGCGGGGTACGAGGTACAAGCCGTCCTGAGTGGCCGGCGCGATGCCCTGAAAGTGATCCCGGTCGACTTCTTCGGTCACGGCATCCGGGCGCATCCGCTGAACGGCATCCAGCGGATGGGCCAGCGGCGCCACGCCGTCGGTGTCAACTTCCGCCAGCGCATCGACCATGGCGATGATCCGGTCGAGGTCGGCGGTGACCTGGGTCAGTTCATCGGGCAGTAGGGCAAGTTTGGCCAATCGGGACAGGCCGGTAATGTCTTTGGTGTCGACCGACATGGTCTGGATTATCAGGTTGCATGAGAAGCGGCTAACATTAGCACAAAGCTCTGGCATCAAGAAAGAAATGTACCTTGCCCGAAATGCCTGCCATTGCTAGAGTTGCGCGACTTTCCTACAGCGCATCCGAGAAAAAATCTTCTAAATGTTCAAGCAAATACGCGGGCTGTTTTCTCGTGATCTGTCCATCGATCTGGGTACGGCCAACACGCTGATCTACGTACGCGACCAGGGCATCGTACTGAACGAGCCTTCCGTGGTGGCCATTCGCACGCAGGGCAACCACAAAGTGGTGGCCGCTGTGGGGCTGGATGCCAAGCGGATGTTGGGTCGCACCCCTGGCAATATCACTGCCATCCGACCGCTGAAGGATGGCGTTATCGCTGATTTCCTGGTCACCGAGCAGATGCTCAAGTACTTCATTGCCAAGGTGCATGAGAACGCCTTCGTGCGCCCGAGTCCGCGTGTGCTGGTCTGTGTACCCTGCAAATC
>SKXG01000045.1 GCA_007128525.1 Pseudomonadales bacterium
CTGCGACCATGGCAGTTGCCGACGGCACCTGCTCCTGATCACGCGAGGCAAAGGCCTGCGTGTTCAGACCGCCAATCAACAACAGCGCCACCAGCGCCTTGGTTACCAGGGCCCTACTAATTCGATCTACTCGTCCCATGGCTAAGATGCCTCCTGCAAAAACCAGCCAGACTTGCGCAGCCCGATGACACTGCTGCGGCCACGACAGCTCCAGCATAATACTCCCCTGGGGTTGCGATGGGCACCAACTTGGCAGATTTGCGCGACATGTCGCGCTTTCACGCCAATCAGCGCTGACAATGGCGACAATACACGGTGCTGCGCTGCCCCAGCCGCATGGCAGTCAGCGGATAGCCACACAGCTTACAAGGCTCGCCGTCACGCCCATAGACCAGCAGGGTCTGACGGAAGTAGCCGGGCTGGCCGTCGGTCCCTGAAAAATCCCGCAGCGTGGTTCCGCCCATGGCAACGGCCGCGTCCAGCGTCGCTTTGACCGCGTCGGCCAGCCGCTCGTAGCGCGCCAGACTGACGCGGCCGGCCGGCCGCGTCGGCCGGATACCGGCCTTGAACAGGGATTCGTTGGCGTAGATGTTGCCGACGCCCACCACGATGTGGCTGTCCATCAGGAAATTCTTGACTGCCCCGCGCCGTCCGCGCGAGCGCTGGTACAGGTAGGCACCGTCAAAGGCCTCGCTGGCCGGCTCCGGCCCCAGCTGCGCCAGCAGCCAGTGTGCGTTCCAGGGCCCGATACTGTAGTGCAGGCTGCCGAAGCGCCGCGGGTCGCGATAGCGCAGGATGCGCCCATTGGCAAAATGCAAATCCAAATGGTCATGCGTACCGGCAGGGTGCGCTTCGGTCAGGACACGCATGCTGCCAGACATGCCCAGGTGCCAGATCAGTGTGCCCTGATCGAGTTCCAGCAGCAGATACTTGCCGCGACGCCCGACCCGGTGCAGCACCTGGCCGCGAACCGACTCCGGCAGCTCCACCGGCCAGCGCAGCAGCGGCTGACGCACCACCCAGCCGGTGATGCGCTGACGCTCAATGTGCGGGGCAATGCCCAGCCTGGTGGTCTCGACTTCCGGTAGTTCCGGCATCGGCGGGGCAGCAGACAGGAAGGGACGCGGCCGGTTGCTCCGGCCACGCTGGCCGGGACCGCGAAATCCGGCTTACTTGATCTTGGCTTCCTTGTAGATCACGTGCTTACGAACCACGGGATCGTACTTCTTCAGTTCCAGCTTGTCGGTCATGGTGCGCTTGTTCTTGTCGGTCGTGTAGTAATGACCGGTACCAGCGCTGGAAACGAGCTTGATTTTGTCACGCATGATGCAGCTACCTATTCAGTGCCTAGTCAAATCCCTGTTCAGACAGCGTTGCCGCGCTTGCGAATATCTTCAAGCACTTTCTCGATGCCCAGCTTATCAATGATGCGCATACCCTTGGCAGACACGCGCAGACGCACGTAGCGCTTTTCGTTCTCAAGCCAGAATCTGTGATAGTGCAGATTTGGCGAGAACCGGCGCTTGGTCTTGTTGTTGGCGTGCGACACATTGTGGCCGCTCAGCGGGCGCTTGCCGGTGACCTGACACACCTGTGACATGGGTTCTTCCTTTCGCTTGGAGAAAAAGACGCGCGTTATACCAGTATCCGGCCTGAGCGGCAAGTAAAAGCCCTGAAGTCGAACCCGGCCAGCCAGCGTACTTCTGAACACCGCGTAGGGCGCTTCAGTCCACGCAGAGGACGAAAGGCGTTGCTCAGAGATGCCCTAGATCAGCCCTCGCTCGGCCATCGACACCACCTCGGTGGCCGACACCACCATATGATCGAGAACCCGCACGTCGAGATGGCAGAGCGCCTGTTTCAGGCGTTCGGTGATCTCGACATCGCTGCGGCTCGGCTCCGCCACGCCGGACGGGTGGTTGTGTACAAAGATGATGGCCGCGGCATTGTCGCGCAGCACCAGACGGACCACTTCCCGCGGATAGACCGCTGCGCTGTCGATGGTGCCATGGAACAGCTCACGAAAAGCCAGCAGGCGATGCTGGCTGTCGAGCAGCATTGCCGCAAAGACTTCACTGTGGCGACCACCCAGACGCTGCCGCAGATAGCGGCGGACATCGGCCGACCCGGAAAACACCCCCTCGCGAACCAGCGGCGCCTCCAGATAGCGCTGCGCAAGCGTCAACATGGCTTTCAGCGCGGCTACCTTGGCCGGCCCCAGCCCGGGGACGTCCAGCAGCCGGCTGCTGTCCGCCTCGAGCAGCGCCCGCAGTGAACCGAAGCTGCATATGAGCTGGCGCGCCAGGGTCACGACGTCCCGACCAGCGCCGCCATGGCGCAACAACAGCGCCAGCAGTTCAGCATCCGACAGCGCATCCGGTCCCTGGCTCAGGAGCCGCTCCCGCGGTCGCTCCTGGACCGGCCACTGGGCAAGTGTCATCTGTGTCTTCCTCGTTGGCAGGGTTAGGACTCGCTGCGCCCTGATGGTATCTTTAGCCGCGTCCATCAGCAGGCTCCAACCATGTCAGAGACGCCGTCGAGCATCATGTCCGTCAGCACCCCCGGGGAACTTCCCGGAGGCCTTGCCGGGCGC
>SKXG01000285.1 GCA_007128525.1 Pseudomonadales bacterium
TGGTACGCCAGCCAATGAAGGACTACCTGAAAAGCTCGGCCAGCCTGGTCGGCAATTACGCTGACGCCTGGTCCGCGTATAAGCAGGGCGCCGGCACCGCCGTCAGCGCCAACGCGATCAACGAACTGACCGACGAAGAGCGCGAAGATCTGTACGACTTTGCATTCGAGCGCTACTTCGAGTCGAGTGGACTGTTCGGGTCCATTGAAAAGGGCTTGCCCCTGGCGCAGAAACTGCAGGATGCCGGGATCAATGAAATCGCCTGCCTGATCGACTTTGGTGTGGCGCCGGATACCGTCATCGAGCACCTGCCGTACATCGACCAGCTGAAGAACCGGCTCGCCCAGGAATCCGTGGCTGAAGAAGCGGATGTGGTGCAGGACATACAAAAGTATCGGGTCACCCACATGCAGGGCACGCCGTCACTGGCCCGGATGATTCCGATGCTGACGCAGGATCCGGCCGCGCTGGCTTCGCTGCGGCAGCTGCTGATCGGTGGGGAAGCCTTGCCGCTGGATCTGGTGCAGAGCCTTTACGAGCTGCTGCCAGCGCAGGCCGACATCCTGAACATGTATGGCCCGACCGAGACCACGATCTGGTCGACAACGGACAAACTCGATCGCGATACGGCACAGGTTACCATTGGCCATCCGATTGCCAACACCCGCTGCTACGTGCTCGACAGTCAGCGTCAGCTGCTGCCGCAGGGACGGGTGGGTGAGTTGCATATTGGTGGCGACGGCGTGACACCCGGTTACCACGAGCGCCCCGAGCTGAACAAGGAGCGCTTCTTTACGCTGGCGCTCGACAGCGGTCCTGAGCGCGTCTACGCGACGGGTGACCTTGTGCGGGAATTGCCGGATGGCCGCTATGAATATCTGGGCCGGACGGACTTTCAGGTCAAGGTGCGTGGCCACCGTATCGAACTCGGTGAGATCGAGGCCGCCCTGCGCGCACGTAGCGAAGTTGCTGATGCCGTGGTGGTCGCTCAGGAAGACAGCGCCGGCACCCAGCAACTCATCGGATACGTGGTACTTAGCGCCGGCCATAAGCTGGAAGCGGAGCTGCTCAAGCAGTCGCTGCGTGACCAGCTGCCGGACTATATGGTTCCCGGCACTTTTGTGAGTCTGGAAGCGCTGCCGCTGACACCAAACGGCAAGGTAGACCGCAAGGCGCTGCCGGCCCCACGAGCCGCACGACCCGCGGAACCGGCAGTGAGCAATGGCACCGATGCGCTGCCTGCGTCGGAAGCTGAGAAGCAGATTCGTGAAGTCTGGGAGCGTGTCCTGAACGTCGAGAGCATTGGCGTCAACGACAACTTCTTCGAAGTGGGCGGCCATTCGATTCTGGCCGTAAAAGTACAGTCCGAGCTGTCGAAGCTGTTCGGGCAGCGGCTGCCCATTACCGAGCTGTTCCGTCGGCCGACGATTGCAAGACTTGCCGGCTATTTCTCTGGTGACAGTGATGACGATGTTGCGGAGAAAGCACAGGAACGCGCGCAGACCCGCAAGTCGGCGATGAATCGCCGGGCGGCAATGCGACAGGCACGGCGACGTTGAGGAAGGTAGATGATTACCGGTCTGGATCACATCGCTATTGCAGTGCCCGATCTTGAGCAGAGCGTGAAGCGGTTTGTTGAGGACTTCTGTCTGGACTGTGCGGGCACCGAGGATGTCGCCACTGCGCAAACCTCGACGGCTTTCTTCCCATTGCCGCCGACGAGCATTGAACTGGTACATCCGCTTAATGGCGCAGGACCGATCGCCAAGTACCTGGAGAAGAAGCCCGGTGGTCTGCATCACTTGTGTTTTCGCAGCGATGATATCGACGCGGATGTTGAGCGATTGAAGGCCAAGGGTTACCAGTTCCTGACGGATGCCCCCTATGCCGGCGCGCATGGCGCCAGAGTCATATTTATTCATCCGAAGAGTTGCGACGGTGTGTTGATCGAACTGAGTCAGCCTGCTATGGACCACTGAGGCGCTTATGGCCGGGAAGAGGCATTTCACGCTGGCTGACTGGGAGGCAGCAGCGAGCAAACAGCTGAAGGGCAAGGATCCTTCCGCTCTTAATGTTCAGACGCCCGAAGGCATTGAGCTGAAAGCCTTGTATACGGTTGCAGACCCTGAAGGCCTGGACCATCTCGACAGCTACCCTGGATTGCCGCCTTTCGTTCGTGGGCCGCAACCGACGATGTACGCCGGCCGCCCGTGGACCATTCGGCAGTATGCCGGCTTTTCAACTGCGGAGGCATCCAATGCCTTCTACCGGCAATCTCTGGAAAATGGTGCCCAAGGCGTGTCCGTCGCATTCGATCTGGCTACGCACCGGGGCTACGACTCCGATCATGAGCGTGTTACCGGCGATGTCGGCAAAGCCGGTGTGGCGATAGACAGCATCGAAGACATGAAAGCGCTGTTTGACAATGTTCCGCTTGACCAGGTTTCTGTGTCGATGACGATGAACGGTGCTGTCCTCCCCGTTCTGGCAGGATATATCGTGGCTGCTGAGGAGCAGGGTGTCTCGCCGGAGCAGCTGTCAGGCACCATTCAGAATGACATCCTGAAAGAGTTCATGGTGCGTAA
>SKXG01000225.1 GCA_007128525.1 Pseudomonadales bacterium
CTAGCATCTGATCGTGGATCTCGGTCAAGTCGTCACCGGCCACAATCAGACTCTGCAGACGTCCAGTTCGTCGATGTACATTGGCCAATACACGCCAGCGAAAGTAATGGCCGCCCAATGGCGCCTCAGCGCCTTCTCCGGCATCCTGATCGTCTGCCGGGCTGCCACTTGCCAGCAGCGCTTCCATTTGCCCGTACAACGAATTGGCGCCTGGTCCAGACAGACCAAGGCCCTGGTAAGGCTGCCCAATCAGGGCCTCCCGGTCCGTGCCCAGAACCTGACACAGGCGACTGTTAACTTCACTGATTCGGCCATCGGCATCCACCTCAAACACCGCAGCATCGACCAGGGTCAGGTAAGTCTGCATGCGCTGCGTTTCACGCTCGAGTTCGCGAGCATTTCGAAACTCTTCGGTGCGGTCCTCACTGATGGTCATCAGATGGCGGATACGCCCCTGCGCATCTGGCACGCTGACCGTCGTTGAGCTGCAAATCAGGTCTCCGCCCGGCATCGGCACGCTGTGGATCAGCCCACGTCGGACCCGACCCTCCTTGAGCAGTGCGTCAACCACTTGCTGATGTACCGGATGCATACGCTTGGGCAGCAGGTTGGTCAGCGGCTTGCCAATGACCTCTGCCCCCTCCAGCGCAAAGGTTGTTTCAAATGCCCGGTTTAATCGCACGACATGCGCGGACTCAACTTCAGTGACGATCATGGAGACCGGCAGGTGATCAAATACCCGACTCAGGAAGGCCTCATTTCGCTGCAGTTCATCCTCCATGCGCCGGCTACGCGTGACATCGCGCAAAATGCAGAGCCAGTTGCGTTGTTGCTGCTGCATGTAGCTGGACACGCCGACATCGATCCAGATTTGCTGACCGTCCAGTCGCAACGCCCGATGCCGCTGTTCCGGCACAGCTGCCAAGGCTTGGAGCACAGGCTCAGCCCTAGCCTGGTCAACCCCAAAATGGGACGCGCCGGCTGAATCTCCGTCCTCGGAAATGCCGGTGCGGCCTGCTGCCGAGGCCCAGATCTCAGGCATCAACTCCGACAGATGGCGTCCTACAAGCCCGTCCGGCGCCGCGAATATGGTCTCGGCAGCCGGGTTGGCACTGAGTATTCGCCCATCTTCTGAGCTGACCCGGAGTACAGCATCCGTCAAACTGCTGAAGATCGCGGCATGTCGGGCTTCCGATCGTGACTTGGCACGGTACAGCGACTCCATGGCGGATGTGCGGCCGTGAATTCTGGCCACCATGTCATTGAACAGGCGACTCAACAATCCAACTTCGCCACGCCAGTGATCGGGTAGCCGCTCACGATAATCGCCCAGTGCAACGCGGTTGATTGCCGCGCTGAGCTGACGCAGCGGTCGCAGCACGACCATGCTGAGGCGCGCAGCCACCAGCGCGCCAAGTATGGCCAGCAGTCCGGCCGCAATCAGGCCAATGGCTGTGGCTGCCTGCAACTCGGCATGATCGTCACCTGTCGGCCGAAGCTCAAAACACAGTCCAAGCTGCAGAGTCGGTACACAACGGCTCAGCAGAGACGGCCTTTCATCGCTGACCTGTGCCTCGATGGCGCCCGTCGGACGCAGGCTAACGCTGCCACGCGAGGTGTAGTCGATGGCGGTTGACACCCGTTGCAGACCCGGTGCCTCATCAACGACCAGCACCAACGCCCAGGGCCGGTCCACACCCGGCAGCCATCGGTACGCCACCAATACACCCTGCCCCACCTCTGGGCTGCGCGACGCATCGGCAACATCCCTGAGTCGAAGATAATGCACCTGATCCTCCGGCTCGTCCGGCTGCACTGCAGCAAGGCGCATCAGCAATTCTGCAAGAATGGGCTCTGGCATCCAGACCGGGTCCGGGTGTGGCGCTGATACCAACACCTCTCCAGTATCCGGCGCCAGCAAAGCCATGGCCTGATACTCTGCTGACCGTGCCCGGTTAATGGTCAGACTGGTTGCAACATATCCGACGCGGTCTTCGATCTCTGTGACCAACGCATTCGGCAGGGTCTCACCAGAGTCCAGATATGCCTGCCGGGTGGTCAAAGACTCCCGCAACAGCCCTAACAGGAACACACCAGATACGTAGTTCACATCTACGCCGAGACGGTCCAGTTCCGCGCTGTACAGATCAAGCGCCCGGTCAGCGTGCAGCGTAAGCAGATCACTCTGAGCCTGTCGCTGACTGTGTAAGTGATAACCGTAAAACAAAAGGCAGATCATCAAACCGGTAACCAACAGCAACCCGCTAAGCGTGATGCCACTGCTGGTTGCCAGAGACCGTCGGCTCGCCATTGCTCAGCCCCCCGCCGCCTGCTGGAGGCTGCTGTCCGGCTGCGGCAACCGCACCGTGAAACGTGTACCCACGCCAGGCGTACTGGACACCGCAATCGAACCGCCAAGCAGTTCAATGATGCGACGACAGATCACAAGACCCAGGCCGCTACCGCCGTGCGCACCCCGCGCATCAGGACCACCGACAAAGGTTTCGAAGATGCTGCTTTGCAATTCAGGCGCAATCCCGATCCCGGTATCCTCAACCTGGAAAATGGCCTGGTC
>SKXG01000171.1 GCA_007128525.1 Pseudomonadales bacterium
GGCCAACCCCTGGATTCACAAGTACATCTTTCCCGGTGGCTGCATCCCGTCACTGTCGCAGATCCTGCCAGCACTCGAGCGGAGCCAGCTCGCCATAACGGATGTCGAAGTGCTGCGTCAGCACTATGCCCTGACCTTACAGGAATGGCACCGGCGCTTTCAGCGCCAGCGGGAACAGTTTGTGCAGACCAAGGGGGAACACTTCTGCCGGATGTGGGAGTTCTATCTCAGCGCCTGCCAGAGTGGCTTTGAAGTCGCCGACCTGGTGGTATTTCAACTGCAGCTGAGCAACGGCCAGGCCGATATTCCGATGACCCGCGACTATCTTTACCGCAAGGGCCGAGGTGAATCTGAACCGGTCCGTGCCCCGCTGCGCCAGCGCTGGCTCAAATCACCTGAGTCGCCCTGAGCGCCGCTCCACGCAGCCCAACCCAGGGGTCATCCAGCAGATACACCGGAACGCGCTGACAATAGCCGCTCAGCGGGCCGCGCTCGTCGAAGCGCGTGCGAAACTGACTCTCCTGCAGAAAGCCCTGCATGCGCGGCAAAACGCCACCTGCCAGGAAAAGTCCGCCACGAGCACCCAGCGTCAGTACCAGACTGGCCGCCGCCGACCCCAGAAGTGAGCAGAACAGCTCGAGTGTCTGATGACAGACCGGCTCGAGCTCATCCACTGCCGCTGCCAGCAGGTCAGACGGTGCGGATACTTCCTGCCGGCAGGCCCAGAGTTCGCAGACGGCGCCATACAGCCGCATCAGCCCAGGACCGGAAAGCACCGTCTCCCAGCACACGTATTCGTATTCCCGCAGCAGAATCCCCAACACTTCAGCCTCAAGCGGGTCCGCGGGTGCCAGACCGGCATGACCGCCTTCGGATGCCAGAATTTCCCATCCGGACGCCGTTGGCAGCAGTCCACCAACACCAAGGCCGGTGCCAGGCCCGAGAACGGCTCGCGGACCCGCCGCAGGGCCGGCGTCACCGAGCCTGTGTAGTGCTGTCAGGGTGGCGTCGTCATAGGTCGCTATGGCGCCGGCGATGGCTGAAAAATCATGCATCAGCGACACCGGGCAGCCCAGTTGCGCGGCCAACGCCGACTGCACGAAATTCAGCGGTGCGTTGACGAGCTGCACGCTGCTGTCCCCGTCGGCCTGCTCGCGGGGACCGGCCAACGCCAGGCAGGCACCGGCAAGCCCGGCCGTGTCCAGTTCCGGCTGTCGCGCCAGATATGCTTCGATCAGGGCGGGCGCCGATGTCTGGTCTGCCACAGGCAGCACGTCGGTATAGCTCAGGGTCACCGCCGCTGCACTTTTAGCACCAGCGGGCAAGTGAGCCAGCGACAAGCGGGCATTGGTGGCCCCGATGTCGCCGACCAGAAAGGCCTCTGTCTGCTTCACAGCTCGTCTTGCTCCTTGGGTTCCAGCACCGCACACTTTGACGGCATTGTACGCGGAGACCGCCATGACCATCAGTGCCGGCATAGGCCTTGCCAATTATTCGTTCGATGACGCCAAAGGATTCTGGCGCTGGGTTGCACTCTGTGATGCCGAAGGCGTCGACTCGCTGTGGCAGTCAGACCGACTGATTGGCAAGGACCCGAGCCTGGAATGCATGAGCCTGATGGGCGCGCTGGCTGGCGGCACAAAGCGCATCAAGTTCGGCATGAACGTCGCCAGCATGGCCTTGCGCGACCCCATTGTGACTGCGCGAGCCTGCGCCACCATCGACGTGCTGAGCGAAGGCCGGCTGCTGCCCATGTTCGGGGTTGGCACGGCGCGCAGTCGCGACTTCAGTGCAACCGGCCGGCCCACCAAGGGCCGCGGCCAACGCGCCGGTGAAGGCATACAGATCATGTCGCGGCTCTGGGCCGGCGAGACGCTCAGCTTCGACGGGCGTTTTTATCAGCTCGACGAAGCCAGCATTGCACCCTTGCCGGTACAGAGCCCGCTGCCGCTTTGGGTGGGTGGCGCCGCGCCGGCAGCCATAGAACGCACGGCGCGCTGGGGTACAGGCTGGCAGGCCGGTATCGAAACACCGGACGAAATCGATCCGGTTATCCGTGGCATCAAGGCCAGGGCGGCTGAACTTGGCCGTCAGATCGATGAGGATCACTTCGGTGCCGGCTTCGGCTTCCGCTTCGGCAGCCCGGATGAACCCATCGTGCAGCGCCAGCGCGAAGCCCTGTCAAAGCGCGTCACACAGGGCACGCCTGAAGACTATACGGCGGTTGGCTCCGCCGACGACATCATGGCACTGCTTGAGCGTTTCCACGCCGCCGGCGCACACAAGTTCATTCTGCGCCCGATAGCAAGCGGCACCGACGACATCATCAAGCAGACCCGTCGACTGATCGACGAGGTTTTGCCGCGCGTCAAGGCCAAGAACCGCAAGTGAACCCAAATTGAACCGACCGTGCTTATGACCCGTCAAAACACGGCCAACAGGTGCCGTGCGCGGACGGCGCGCCGGCTCGGACGGCGCACCGCACAGTCTCAGGCCAGCGCCTGGGAAGACATAAACTCAAGCGTCCGGTCATAGGCGCCGTCTTCAACCTGCACAATGGCGCCATTGA
>SKXG01000264.1 GCA_007128525.1 Pseudomonadales bacterium
CGGCCTGAGGTCAGTCTCCGAGCATGCCGGCGATGCCGTCGAGTTCCTCGACTGAGCGATTCAATGCTGCTCGAACCCGCGCCAGGGCCGCGCCCTGTAAACCCAGCTTTTCCGCCAGCTGGCGTTCGGCCGCGGCATCAACGCTGTTTGCGGCGGCGGGCCCGGTGATCCCGTCATTCAGCAACATCTGCCGAGCCAGCTGCAGCAACAACACGTAGCGGCCGTGTTCGCCGTGGTAATCCTCGACCTGCTGAAAGCGGACTGCGGCACTGATTTGATCCGGCAGCGCCCAGTTGCGTAGCAGCTCACTGGCAAACATTTCGCGGCTGGTTCCCAGGCAGTGCTGATCGATATAACAGTGCGGCAGGTGCAGGTTGGCTTCCTGCAACAGGCAGATGTTCTGGTAGATGGGCGGAAAGACGTGGCCGATCACCAGGGTGCCAAAGTTGCTCAGCAGGCCCGTCATATAGGCCAGCCCGCTGTCGACCCCTTCGGTGGCGGGCAATTGTCCGGCCAGTATTTCCATGGTCGCGGCACAGTACATGGCTTCGAGCCAGTACGGCGACAGGCCTCGAACGTGCGATGACGGCACCCGCAGCTGCTGGTGCATGGTCACCGCCAGCGCCAGGCGCAGTACCGTACTGGGACCGAGCACGCGCATCACGGCATCATGCAGACTGGTGACCGGCTCGCGCAGGCCGTAGTAGGCGGAGTTGGCCCAGCCCAGAATGCGGCTGGCCAGACTGGGGTCAGCCTCGATAATCTTGATCAGGTCGCGCGTCTCATAGAACGGATCTGCGCGCAGTTCCAGGATCCGACGTGCCGCTTCCGGCAGCGGTGGAATGTGCAAGGTTTCGTCCAGCCGGCGCCGCAGCCTGAGGTCGGTAAATTTGTCCAGGCTCAGCTTGATCCGCGCCAGATCTTCACTGGCGGGCAGGCTGGCTGGGTCCGGACCCAGCGGCTGGCTGACGGCCTGCAGCGTCGCACCCTGCACCAGCTCGCTGAAACCGGCTCTGGCAAAACTCTCCATGCCGCTCCCGGTCTGCAGCCGGACGGCCGTTGCATCAAGCAGCTGCTCATCCACCAGCAACGCCCGGCTGCCGCTGTCAAAGGTCTCGGGCTGTGGCAGCGCGGCTCGTAGGTCGCGACCCAGTATGCGTCGGATCTCCAGCAGGTCGAGCATGCGGCTGGCGGGGCAAAGCACCCAGAGTTCGCCCTGATCATCCTGTAGCAACAGGCTGCGGACGTCGGTCGCGTTGAGGTGGACGGTACTGAGGTGAGCGTTGGTCATAGTCGAAGCCGGTCTCTGTGCCTGATGCATGCAGTCAAAGTATAGGCGTTCCCGCTGCAGATGCAGGCTTCGACGCCACCCTGCCAAACCACCATGGCGCTTCGTCGTGAAGTGCTAGACATTACTATAATCGGACTCGCCCATTTGCCAGACACGGCACAGCGACTGTTTGAGGCGGCGACCCTCGGTACCCTGGTCCGCGAGCAGGCGCTCTGCCAACCTCAGGGCGGCCGGCAGCAGGTGTGCATCCAGCCCCAGATCCGCAATGCGGAAGTTGCGCTCGCCGGTTTGGCGGGTGCCCAGCAGATCGCCCGGCCCGCGCAGCTTAAGATCCGCTTCGGCCAGTTCGAAACCATCCTGGGAGCGCTGCATCATCTGCAGTCGCTGCTGGGCCTGCGCAGACAGGGGGCTGCCGTACAGCAGCACGCAGTAGCTCTGCTGCGACCCGCGCCCGACACGGCCGCGCAACTGATGCAGCTGCGACAGCCCCATGCGCTCGGGATTCTCGATCACCATCAGGGTTGCGTTCGGCACATCGACGCCAACTTCGATCACGCTGGTGGCAACCAGCAAATCCAGCTCTGCGTTCTTGAACGCCGCCATCACCTCGGACTTGTGCGCGGCATCCATGCGCCCGTGCAACAGGCCGACGCGCAGGTCCGGCAGGGCAGCTGTCAGCGCTTCGGCCTGGGTTTCGGCGGCGCTGGCCTGCAGTGTTTCCGAATCCTCTATCAGCGTGCAGACCCAATAGGCCTGGCGCCCCTGACGGCAAACGGCCCCCAAGCGCTCCACGACGGCGTGGCGCCGTGTATCGGCGATCAGCGCTGTTTCAATCGCCTGACGGCCGGGCGGACGTTCGTCGATGATCGACAGGTCCATATCGGCGTACAGGGTCATGGTCAGTGTGCGTGGGATCGGTGTTGCCGTCATGATCAGCTGATGTGGCTGTCGGCCCTTGCTGAACAGGGCCTGCCGTTGCCGTACGCCAAAGCGATGCTGTTCATCGATGATGACCAGGGCAAGATCGTGGAAGTCGACATCAGATTGGAACAGGGCATGCGTCCCGACGACGACGGCGCAGCTGCCGTTACCGATACGAGCCAGTACATCTTTGCGCGCCTTGCGACTCATCTTGCCCGTTAGCAATGCGACCTCAATGTCCAAGGGCTTTAGCCAGTCCTGAAAGGTGCGCGCGTGTTGCTCGGCCAGTATCTCGGTTGGCACCATGATCGCCGTTTGCGTGCCGTGTTCTGCGGCACGGATTGCTGCGAAGGCAG
>SKXG01000094.1 GCA_007128525.1 Pseudomonadales bacterium
AGGGTCAGGATTTCGGCCCCGGTGTCGGTGACCAGTATGGTGTGCTCCCACTGGGCGGACAGCTTGTGGTCCTTGGTCACCACCGTCCACTGGTCGGGCAGCATGCGGATATGGCGGCTGCCGGCGTTGATCATGGGTTCGATGGTGAAGGTCATGCCGGCCTTCAGTTCGATGCCGGTGTGCGGCCGACCATAGTGGAGAACCTGAGGCTCATCATGGAACACGTCGCCGATGCCGTGGCCGCAGAACTCGCGCACCACGGAAAAGCGGTTCTGCTCGGCGATGGCCTGGATGGCGGCGCCAATGTCTCCCAGGTGGGCGCCATCCCGGACCGCCCGGATGCCGGCATACAGGCACTCCTGGGTCACCTCGACCAGGCGCTGAGCAAGGACACTGGGCTTGCCGACAAAGAACATCTTGCTGGTATCGCCGTGATATCCGTCCTTGATGACCGTAATGTCGATATTGACGATATCACCGGACTTCAGCTTCTTATTGTCCGACGGGATGCCGTGGCAGATGACATGGTTGACCGAGGTACAGATCGACTTCGGAAAGGGTGGTCCGGACGGTGAACTCTGGTAGTTCAGGGGCGCCGGAATGGCTTCCAGTTCATTGACGATGAAGTCGTGGCAGATGCGATCCAGCTCCCCGGTGGTAATACCGGGCTGGACATGGGGCCCGATCATCTCGAGCACACTGGCCGCCTGACGGCCGGCGACACGCATCTTTTCGATCTCGTCCGGAGTTTTCAGCTTGACAGCCATTCAACCTCTAGTTTCCAGGGGAAAGCCGGTTATGGTATAAAGCGCGCCGCCCTGAGGCAACGAAGGGCAGGTTCGCCCCCGCCACCAGCCGGTGGTCCGCGAGCCGGTAACCATACATCAACTGACTACTCACACCTCTCGACACGGTTTCGTGGGTGCTCTCGTTCGCTGGCCTGTGCCAGCGGCTTGGGTTCGGAGCCGGGAGGGGTGGAGGCTTAACCCGGAGAAAATTCAATGTCTGAGATCGACATGCGTGTCATGTTGGAGGCTGGTGTGCATTTTGGCCACCAGACCCGCTTCTGGAATCCAAAGATGGCGCCGTACATCTTTGGTGCACGGAACAAGATTCATATCATCAACCTCGAAAAGACAGTGCCCATGTTCAATGAGGCACTGGACTTTATCCGCTCGCTGGCCCGCAAGAACAACAAGATCCTGTTCGTTGGTACCAAGCGGGCTGCTGCCAAGACCATTGCCGAGCAGGCCTCCCGTGTCGGCATGCCCTATGTGGACCAGCGCTGGCTGGGCGGCATGCTCACCAATTACAAGACCATCCGGCAGTCCATCAAGCGTCTCAAGGACCTGGAAATCCAGGCTGAAGACGGCACTTTCGAGAAGCTCACCAAGAAGGAGGCGCTGACCAAGCGCCGGCTGATGGAAAAGCTCGAGCGCAGCCTGGGCGGTATCAAGGACATGGGTGGATTGCCCGATGCCCTGTTTGTGGTTGATGTGATGCACGAGCACATTGCCATTGCCGAGGCCCGCAAGCTGGGTATCCCTGTGATCGGTGTGGTCGACAGCAACAGCGACCCCGATGGCGTGGACTATGTGATTCCTGGCAACGACGATGCGATCCGGGCCATCCGGCTGTACGTCTCGGCGGTTGCAGATGCCGTGGCGCAAGGCCAGGCGGATGCCTCTGGTGAGGTTGATGCCGATGAGTTCGTGGAAGTTTCGGACGATGCTGCCGATGAGGCCAAGGATCAGGGTGCACAGGCCGGCTGACGATTGCCGGCAGTACAGCGAGGAGTAGACATGGCAACGATTACTGCAGCAATGGTTAAAGAGCTGCGCGAGCGCACCGGGCTCGGCATGATGGATTGCAAGAAGGCCCTGGCGGAAGCCGATGGCGATATGGAAACGGCGATCGACAACCTGCGCAAGAGCAGTGCGTTGAAGGCTGCGAAGAAGGCCGGCCGCACCGCCGCCGAAGGCCTGTTGGGGCTGAAGGTCAGTGCGGATGGCAAGCGCGGTGCTCTGGTTGAGATCAACATTGAAACCGACTTTGCCGCCAAGAACGAGCAGTTCATTGCCTTCGTGGAGCGGGTGGTCGGTCTGGTGTTCGAACAGGGCGACGATCTGGATAAGCTGCTGGCCGATGGTCTGGACGCTGAGCGCGAGTCGCTGGTGCAGAGTATTGGCGAGAACATTTCCATCCGGCGTGCAGCGCGTCTGGTGTCGGAGACCGGGCAGGTTTTTGGTTATCTGCATTCCGACAACAAGAAGGCTGCGCTGGTTGAGATGACCGGGGCGGACGAGGCGTTGGGCCGCGACATTGCGATGCATGTGACGGCGTCCGTGCCGCAGGTGGTTCGCAGTGAAGAGGTGTCGGCAGACGACATCGCGCGGGAGCGTGAGATCTATCTGGCGCAGGCTCAGGAGTCCGGCAAGCCGCAGGACATCATCGAGAAGATGGTCGACGGTCGGGTCCGCAAGTACCTTGCCGACATCAGCCTGCTCGACCAGCCCTTCGTCAAAGACCCGAACACCAAGGTCGGTGCGTTGCTGAAGTCGAACGGCGCCGACTGCCAGCGCATGGTGCGTTTCGAAGTTGGTGAGGGCATCGAGAAGGAAGAAACGGACTTTGCAGCCGAGGTGGCGCAGGCCAGGGGCCAGTAAGTCCATGCCGGAGCCTGTGCAACGGGTCTTGCTCAAACTCAGCGGCGAAGCCCTTGGCGGCAGCGCTGGTGCGGGTATCGATGCCGGCGTCATTCGCCGGATTGCTGGTGAGGTGGCGCAGGCACAGGCAGACGGTTTGGAGATCGGTGTCGTGCTCGGTGGCGGAAACCTGTTCCGCGGCGCGGCGCTGGCGCAGACTGGCATGGATCGCGTTACCGGCGATCAGATGGGCATGCTTGCGACCATCATGAATGGCCTGGCCTTTCGTGATGTGTTGCGGGCACAGGGATGTGCGGCCCAGCTGATGTCCGCCTTTCCGGTAGGCAGCATGGTCGCCGGCTTTTCCCAGCAGCAGGCTTTGCAATGGCTGGATGCCGGGCAGGTGGTGATCTTTGCCGGGGGGACGGGCAATCCCTTTTTTACGACGGATACGGCCGCCTGTCTCCGGGCCGTTGAAATGGGTGCCGATCTGGTGCTCAAGGCCACCAAAGTCGACGGCATCTATGACCGGGACCCGGCACGGCACGCGGATGCCCGGCGCTTCGAAGCGCTGAGCTATGATGATGTGATTCAACGCGACCTGCAGGTCATGGACCTGACCGCTATCTGTCTGTGTCGGGATCACGGGTTGCCGCTGATGGTGTTCGACATGGATGCGCCTGGGGCGCTGCGGCGGATCGCGTCTGGCGAGCACGTTGGTACCCTGGTCGATGAGCATGGTGCCTGACCGGGCAGCCGCGTAGCGGTGCAGTGCGGGCCAGGCAGGACGGGTGGCCGGAAAATGATCGTCCCGGCGCTTGAATACTGTTCGGGGCGGCTCTACTGTCCGTTCCGGGGTGAGCAAACTGCCTGCGGGCGTTGAAGGTCAAGGAGATGACGGGTGATCGAAGACATCAAATCTGATGCGGCGACACGCATGAAGAAGTCGGTTGAGGCTTTGCAGCATGCCTTTGGCAAACTGCGTACCGGACGCGCCAGTCCCAGCCTGCTCGATGATGTGATGGTGCCCTATTATGGTGCTGACACCCCACTCAAGCAGATCGCGTCGGTCAATGTGGAAGATGCCCGGACGCTGTTGATCTCGCCCTGGGAAAAGAATCTGCTGCCGGCAATCGAGAAGGCCATTCTCAAGAGTGACCTGGGCCTGACCCCGTCAGCCTCGAAAGAAGTGATCCGGGTACCACTGCCGCCGCTGACGGAGGAAACCCGTAAGGACCTGATCCGTCACGCCAGGCAGGAAGCGGAATCCGGCCGGGTGGCGGTACGCAACGTCCGCCGGGATGCGATCAATGACGTGCGTGAGCTGGTCAAGGAAAAAGAAGCGACCGAAGATGATCTGCACCGGGCCGAGGATGCGATCCAGAAGCTGACCGATCAGTATGTAGCCGAGATTGACCGTGTCCTGGGTGAGAAAGAATCTGAATTGATGGAAATCTGACCATCGTCGCGCGGCGCGCGAGCGGTGGATCACTGGCTATTGCGTCTTGGCGCCTGTGCCCGGTAGGACTTTTTTGTCAGGCTGTTAGAATCTTGCCCCTCAATCCCTCGCCAGGCGCCGCAACGGGAGTGCCATGTCTGAGTTACAAGCCACGGCGGTTACGCAGGACCCTGACCCCATACCAGGGCATGTGGCCATTATCATGGATGGCAACCATCGCTGGGCTAAGGCGCGCAACCTGCCGGGTTCAGATGGTCATCGGGCTGGCACCGAGAATGTCCGCAAGGTGGCCGAAGCCTGCTCGGAGGCCGGGGTCAAGTTCCTCACCCTGTTTGCTTTCAGCACCGAGAACTGGGAGCGCCCCAAAGCCGAAGTGCAGCTGCTGATGGAGTTGATGCGGCACTTCCTGAACGAAGACGTCGGCGTACTGCATGAGCATGAGGTGCGGCTGCATGTGATTGGCGACCGGAGCCGGCTGGCGCCGGATTTGCGCATGCTGATCACCCGCGTTGAACAGATGACGCGAGACCATACCCGCCTGCAGCTGAACGTCGCGGTCAATTATGGTGGCCGCTGGGACATCGTGCAGGCGGCGCAGGCGCTGGCAGAGCAGGTTCGTGCCGGGCGTCTGGCACCGGAAGAGATCAGCGAGGCCCATCTCACGGACGCCCTGTCGCTCGGCCAGATCCCGCCTCCGGATCTGTGCATACGTACTGGTGGTGAACAGCGCATCAGCAATTTTCTGCTTTGGGACTTCGCCTACACGGAGTTCTACTTCACCGAGGCCTACTGGCCGGATTTTGACGACGCCCGGCTGGCGGAAGCCTTTGCTGCTTACGGCGCACGTCAGCGCCGCTTCGGGCGGCGCTCCTGAACTTATGTTGTTAACGCGGGTTCTGACCGCGCTGGTACTGGCGCCGCTGGCGCTGGTGGCTGTGCTGTGGCTGCCCACAGCCCTGTTTGGTTTGCTGGTTCTGGCCCTGGCACTGCTGGCCGGTGCCGAGTGGTTGCTGCTCAGCGGCGTGTCGCGGCGAGTCCTGGTGCTGCCACTGCTGGTGCTGTTCGGCGTCGGGCTGGCCGTCATCCAGTGGACCGAGGCCCGTACACTGATGTTGTGGGCGGCGCTCGTGCTTTGGCCCGTGCTGATCGGGCTGGTGTTTGCCTACCCGCGCAGTCAGGCGCTGGTGCAGCGCCGCATATGGACGCTGCTCAGCGGTGGGATCGTGTTGCTTGGCGCGCTGGCGGCGTTTCTGTGGTTGCATGCGGTGCCCAAGGCAGGTCCCTGGTTGCTGATCTGGTTGCTCTTCATTGTCTGGTGTGCGGACGTTGGCGGTTATTTTGCCGGACGCGCGCTCGGCCGGCACAAGCTGGCGCTGCGCGTCAGCCCGGGCAAGACCTGGGAGGGGGCGATCGGGGGGATGCTGCTTGGCCTGCTGGCAGCCGGCCTGCTGGCCATGTTCGTACCGGCACTTGCTGTGCTGGCCTTGCCGTTGTGGCTCTGGCTGGGACTGGCCGCGGTGCTGGTGGTGATGTCGGTATTTGGCGACCTGTATGAAAGCGTTCTGAAGCGGAGTCATGGGGCCAAGGACTCCGGCCAACTGCTGCCAGGTCATGGCGGTATTCTGGATCGGGTCGATGCGCTGCTCGCGGCCGCGCCGCTGGCCGCATTGCTGCTGACCCGGCTGCCATTTTGAGCTGCGGTTCTGGGGCCCAAAGCTGCTATTATGGCCGTTTACGTCGCGCCCGCTGACAAGTGAGCGCAACCCCAGGTTCAGCTGGCGGTCAGAAACCGGTGGATAGACTGATGCGGAAAAGGGCCACCCTGGTCTGATGGACATATTGCTCTACATTGTCGCCTTGCTCGTGACGCTGGGGATACTGGTCACGTTCCATGAGTTCGGTCACTTCGTGGTGGCGCGCTGGTGCGGCGTGCGGGTGCTGCGATTCTCCGTGGGTTTCGGTCCGGCGCTGTGGATATGGCGCGACCGTCACGATACGGAATTTGCGATAGCGGCAGTGCCGCTTGGTGGCTACGTACGCATGTTGGACGAGCGTGAAGGCGATGTGCCTGACAGTGCGCTGCACCAGGCCTTCAACCGGAAATCGCCGGGTCAGCGCATTGCGATTGCTTCCGCCGGGCCTTTGGCCAATTTCCTGCTCGCCTTTCTCGTCTACTGGGGTATTTCCGTCGCCGGGACCCAGGAGTTGGTGCCTGTGCTTGGCCCCGTGGCTGCGGACACACCAGCCTATGACGCCGGATTCCGTGGCGGCGAAGAGATCCAGCGTGTTGATGGTCAGCAGACGCAGTCCTGGTCACAGATCGGCATGCTCCTGGCGGGCCGGCTCGGCGACACCGGTGACATCCGGATTCAGGCACGGCATCTAAGTGCTGAAGCGCCGAGCGACTACCGGATACCCATACAGCGCTGGCAACAGGGTGTCGACGAACCCGACCTGTTTGGTTCACTCGGCATCCGGCCCATGTTGCCGGCTGTGGTGGGATCCGTACTGCCGGACTCACCGGCTGAGGCGGCCGGGCTGCAGCCGGGAGATCTGGTTCTGGCCTTCAATGGTGAGCCCGTAGAAGACTGGCAGTCCTGGGTCAGCCTGGTTCGGGCCCATCCTGGTGAGCAGGTTGAGTTGCAGGTGCAGCGCCAGTACCAGCAAGAGCGCGTGGAGGAACGCGTCGAGGTCGAAATTGGTCGGTCTGAAGCTCAGGACGACGTCGGCTACGTTGGTGTAGGCCCGCTGACACGCGAGATCCGCTATTCGTTCTTCGGTGGATTCGGGGCTGGCTTGCAGGAAACCTGGTCGACGACAATATTGACATTGGACCTGCTTAAGAAGATGGTGCAGGGCCTGGTTTCGACCAGTAATCTGAGCGGCCCGATCACCATTGCAAAGGTAGCGGGTGACTCGGCGCAGGCCGGCGTGGCAAGTTTCTTCGCGGTATTGGCCCTGCTCAGTATCAGCCTGGGTATCCTGAATCTGCTGCCTATTCCAATTCTGGATGGTGGGCACATTCTGTTTTACACCTCGGAGCTGATTACGGGGAAACCTGTGCCTGAACGGGTACAGATCATCGGTGTGCAGATCGGTCTGCTACTGGTCGTCGGCCTGATGATTCTGGCCTTTTATAATGACATTTCCCGCTTGTTTTAGTGGCTTAACCGGCAATTGAGGGGGGTTATGAAGCCTTGGTTTGTGCTGTGCTGTGCTCTGCTTTTGGCAGGATTGTTGTCTTCGACGGCACAGGCGAGCAGCTTCACGGTAGGAGACATCAGGCTGCAAGGGCTGCAGCGGGTTTCCGCCGGCACAGTCTTCAATGTCATGCCGGTCGAAGTGGGCGATACCATCGACCAGGACGATGTCCGTGATGTGATCCGCTCCCTGTTCAACTCGGGATACTTTCGTGACGTGCGCGCGGCGCGCGACGGCAACACGCTTGTCATTATCATGGCGGAGCGGCCGGCGATCGATTCCATCTCGCTGTCCGGAAACCGGCAGATACCCACCGATGCACTGATGGGCGGCCTTGAAGCTCAGGGGCTGTCTGAGGGCGAGATCTTTCGCCAGGCAACCCTGGAACGTATAGGCATCGAACTGGAACGTCAGTACGTGGCGCAAGGCCGTTACGGCGCCACGATCGAAACCGAGATCGATGAGCTGCCCCGTAACCGGGTTGCGATCTCGATCAATATTACCGAAGGGCAACCGTCCGGTATCCGCCACATCAACATCGTCGGTAATGAGTCATTCAGCAACGAACGATTGCTCGACATCATGGAGCTCAAGCATCCGAACTGGCTGTCCTGGATGCGCAATGATGACAAGTATTCGCGGGAGAAGCTGTCCGGTGATATCGAACGTATCGAGTCTTTTTATCAGGACCGAGGTTTCGTTGAGTTCCAGATTGAATCGGTGCAGGTAAGCATCACGCCGGACCGCGAGCAGGTTTATGTCACCATCAACATTGATGAAGGCGATGTCTATGAGGTCGGCAGTGTTGAGTTGATGGGGGACTTCAAAGACGTGGATCCGGACTTGCTGCGTCCGTTGCTGGTTGTTGCGTCCGGTCAGACGTTCTCCCGCGCACTACTGACGGCCAGCGAGGAACGTATAACCAATGCACTGGGCAATTCCGGTTACACCTTTGCGACAGCATCCGGGATTCCTGAGACCAATGACGATGGCACCGTGGACGTCCGTTTCTTCGTTGACGCCGGGCAGCGCGCATATGTCCGCCGGGTAGAGTTCTCAGGCAACAGTGTCACCCGAGACGAAGTGCTGCGTCGTGAAATGCGACAGATGGAGGGCGGTTGGGCCAATACGGCCTTGATCGAACTGTCCAAGCTGCGTCTGGAACGGTTGGGCTTTTTCCAGGAGATCAATGTCGAGACGCCCGAGGTGCCAGGCACTGAGAATCAGGTAGATGTCCTGTTTTCTGTTGAAGAAGCGCCGTCCGGTAGCATTTCCGCTACGCTGGGTTTTGCCCAGGGCACAGGTCTGGTGCTGGGTGCGAATTACAGTGAAACGAACTTCATGGGTACGGGTAATTCCGTCAATCTCGGTATCGACTGGACACGATTTCAACAGTCGCTGAGTTTTAACTACCTGAATCCGTACTTCACGCTTGATGGCATCAGTCGCGGCTTCAACTTCTTCTACCAGCGGGTCGACTTCGGTCGCCAGGATCTGGCTGACTTCAACACAGAGTCTTATGGTGCAGGCGTGACCTTCGGTGTGCCACTCAGCGAGACCCAGCGATTCAACTTTGGCGGCACTGTCGAGAATACGGACATTCCGAGGTCTGCGGCCCACCCACCGGAGATCGTTCAGTTCCTGGATCGAGAAGGCCGCTCGACGCTGAATTACAAGGCGCGGGCGAACTGGGTCAGCTCAACCTTGAATCGCGCCATCTTCCCCACGCGGGGACACTCTCAGGGCATCAATCTTGAAGTTGCTGTGCCGGGGAGCGATCTGAACTTTTTCAAGCTGGGCTACAACAACCAGTTTTATTTCCCGATCACCGGTGACTATGTGCTTCGCCTCCGTTCCCGCGTTGCCTATGGTGATGCCTACGGTGACACGGAAAGGCTGCCATTCTACGAGCATTATTTTTCCGGTGGGTTCGGCTCGGTGCGTGGCTTCCAGCGCAGCACGCTTGGCCCGCGTTCCACCCAGGCGGTCATAGATGTCGGCGGGCCTGTGGGGCCGCCGCAGCTGGTATTCTCTGGTCCGCCAGAAGGCAGGCCTTTCGGGGGTAACCTGCTGGTTGAGGGTTCGTTTGAACTGATCTTCCCGATGCCTTTTGTGGAGGATCGGCGCTCGGTTCGTCCGGTGCTCTTCGTCGATGCGGGCAATGTCTTTAACACCAATTGTCCCGAAGTCAGCGTCAATTGCTTCGATTTCGATGTCGATGAGTTTCGTTATTCGGTCGGTGTCGGGGTGAGCTGGCTGACAGGCATGGGTCCGATGACCTTTTCCTATGCCCGGCCTTTCAACCGGGGGCCGTTCGACCGGGTTGAGCGCTTCCAGTTTGAGTTGGGGCGTACGTTCTGATCCGGAACCTGCCGTCGAAATTTGCGGATGCAGCGACCTGCAGCTTGGGTTAAATTCTGATGCCTGAACGCTTTGCCGGATGCTCGAGCGGCGGCAAAGGGGATGGCATTGTGTGTGTACCACCGTGTATAGCGAATACAACGTGTTAGCACCTTTTTGTGGAGGAAAGGGAAGGTGAGTCGGAATAAGCGAATCATGAGTATCAGGCGAGCTGTGCACTGGTGCCTGCTGCCTTTGGGGTTGATGCTGGGCGGCACGGCACTGGCCAATGAGATGCGTGTGGCGGTCCTGGACGTACAGCGCGCGATCGCGGA
>SKXG01000187.1 GCA_007128525.1 Pseudomonadales bacterium
AATCAAACACCTATGTGTTTGATTCGCGCTGCGCCATCCATGGCGCGACTCTAGCAGGCCGCTTTTACGGCCTGCTAAAGGGCAGAGTATCAGGCCGGCCGCTGAACAGCACAATAGAGCCGATTTCTGCGCCCAGCTTACGTACAATCACCCAGGCGTCGGGGGATTACCCCGAAGCGCCTCATAAGGCTAGAATCAAAGCACATCTCCCTGTAACTCGGAATGCCATGTCGATTGACTGGAAGCGTTACCAGACTGACGGCCTATGGGATGAGCTGATCACCCAGGGTGGCCGGGCGCGCCCCGGTGCCGGAGGCTTGTGTCGTATGCTCTCCGGGCTCAGCGATGCGGACCTGCAGGGCCGTCAGACCGCTGCTGAGCTCGCCATACGCAGTATGGGCATCACCTTTACCGTCTATACCGGCGAAGACAGCGGCTCAATCGATCGCGAGTGGCCCTTTGACATCATCCCTCGCATCATTCTGAAGTCCGAGTGGGATCGGATCACCAAAGGCTTGCAGCAGCGTGTGCGGGCGCTGAATATGTTTATCCAGGACGTCTACCAGGATCAGCAGATACTGGAGGATGGCGTGGTGCCTGCCGAGCTGGTTCTCAAGTCGCGGGATTTTCGTCCCCAGTGTATGGGAATCCAGCCGCCGCACAATGTCTGGGCACACGTCTGCGGCACCGATCTGGTGCGCGACAAGGATGGCACCGTTTATGTCCTCGAGGACAACCTGCGCGTGCCATCCGGCGTCTCTTATATGCTGGAAAACCGGGAGGTTATGAAGCGCGTCTTTCCGGAGCTGTTTGAGTCACAGGCCATTTACCCGATCGACGACTACCCCGACCAGCTCGCCGCCTGCCTGAAATCGCTGGCACCTGCCCAGCAGCGCAACCCGGAAATTGTGGTGCTGACGCCCGGCATCTTTAACTCCGCCTATTTCGAGCACGCCTACCTAGCACAGTCCATGGCTGCCGAGCTGGTCGAAGGATCCGACCTGGTGGTCGGGCGGGATGACTGCGTCTACATGCGCACCATCGAAGGGTTGGTCAAGGTCGATGTCATCTATCGCCGGATCGACGATGTGTATCTCGACCCCAAGGTGTTTCGCAAAGATTCCGTACTCGGCGTGCCCGGCCTGTTGCGCGCCTGGGCCAAAGGCAATGTGTCTCTGGCCAATGCGCCGGGATGTGGCGTTGCCGACGACAAAGTCATCTACACCTATGTGCCCGAAATCATTCGTTATTACCTGAAAGAAGATCCCATTCTGCCGAACGTCCCATCGTATCGCTGCGTAAGCAAGGACGAGCGTGATTTTGTACTCGACAATCTGGCCGATATGGTGGTCAAGCCGGCCAACGAGTCCGGTGGTTATGGCATGCTGATCGGCCCCAAGGCCAGCAAAGCCGAGCGGGACAAGTTTGCCCGGCAACTGCTGGCCAATCCGCGCAATTACATGGCACAACCGATGCTGACGCTGTCGACTGCACCGACGCTGATCGGCAACAAGGCAGAACCCCGACACCTGGACCTGCGGCCCTTTATCCTGTCCGGTGCAAGAACCTCAGTCACCACCGGTGGCCTGACCCGGGTTGCCATGCGCAAGGGCTCCATCGTGGTGAATTCATCACAGGGCGGCGGCAGCAAAGACACTTGGGTGGTGGATCCCTGATGAAACACAACACCCTCTCTCGCACTGCTGAACGCATCTACTGGCTCGGCCGTTACCTGGAACGTGCTGAGAGCACGGCACGGCTGATCAACGTCAACGGTAATCTGCTGATCGACCTGCCGCGCGGGCAAACGCTTGGCTGGCAGCCCCTGCTCCAGATCATGAGCAGCCAGGAAAACTTCGCCAGCCACTATGATGAGGCCAGCGAGCGCAATGTCGTGCGCCACCTGACCTCTGACGCACGCAACCCCGGGTCGTTGATCAGCTCGATACTGATGGCTCGCGAAAATGCCCGCACCATTCGCGAAATCATGCCGCGCGTCTCGTTCGAGTACATCAACCAGCTGCACATGTATACGCGGCAGGAACTGACACCAAACATCGGTCGCGCACGACGCGCTCAGACACTGGAAGGCGTCACCCAGCGCATACAACAGTTCGACGGATTCCTCGCCGGTGCCATGTTGCGTGACAACAACTGGGACTTCCTGAGCCTGGGCAAACACCTTGAGCGCGCGGACATGACGACCCGGATCATTGAAGTCCGGGCGCTGAGCCCGCTGGAGGATGAGTCGCACCTCGAGCCATACCGGCAATTGCAGTGGCGCTCGATTCTGCGCTCACTGCACGCGATGCAGAATTACAACATCTTTGTCCAGGAACCCATTCAGCAGCCGCTGGTTCTGGAGTTTCTGTTCCGCAACACCGATCTGCCCCGGTCATTCGCCTATTGCCTGGAAACGCTGCGCACGTCCCTGCGCCGCCTGCCGCGCCAGGACAAACCACTGAAGGCCTGTAACCGGATCATTAGATTTCTTAACCGAACCAGGGTGGCGGATCTCGACGGCGAAGACTTGCGGGCGTTTATCATTGAG
>SKXG01000213.1 GCA_007128525.1 Pseudomonadales bacterium
GGCCTGACCCTGGAAGTGCAGCAGCAGCTGGGTGACGGTGTGGTCCGGACCATTGCAATGGGGATCTCTGAAGGTCTGTCCCGCGGCCTGGAAGTCACCAATACCGGCGACCCGATTACCATTCCGGTGGGCCAGGCAACCTTGGGTCGGATCATGGATGTGCTCGGAAATCCGATCGATGAGCAGGGTCCGATCGACGCTGAAGTGTCCATGCCGATTCACCGCAAGCCACCGAGTTATGAGGATCAGCGGGGCGGTAACGAAGTCCTGGAGACGGGTATCAAGGTCATCGACCTCGTCTGTCCCTTTGCCCGCGGTGGTAAGGTTGGCCTGTTCGGTGGTGCTGGCGTGGGCAAGACCGTCAACATGATGGAGCTGATCAACAACATCGCGACCGAGCACAGCGGCTACTCGGTTTTTGCCGGCGTCGGTGAGCGGACCCGGGAAGGCAACGACTTCTACCACGAAATGCAGGAGTCCGGCGTCGTCAACGTTGAGGACTTCAAACAGTCCAAGGTGGCGATGGTTTACGGTCAGATGAACGAGCCGCCCGGCAACCGTCTGCGTGTCGCATTGACCGGCCTGACCATGGCGGAGCAGTTCCGGGATGAAGGCCGTGACGTTTTGCTGTTCGTTGACAACATCTACCGCTACACACTGGCGGGTACCGAAGTATCTGCACTGCTCGGCCGGATGCCCTCTGCAGTAGGCTATCAGCCGACATTGGCGGAAGAGATGGGTATTCTTCAGGAGCGGATCACCACCACCAAGACCGGCTCGATCACGTCGGTACAGGCCGTATATGTTCCGGCTGATGACCTGACCGACCCGTCGCCAGCCACAACCTTTGCGCACCTCGACTCCACTGTAACCTTGTCACGGGCCATCACCGACCTGGGTATCTACCCGGCTGTGGACCCGCTCGACTCCACAAGTCGTCAGCTCGATCCGCAGGTTGTCGGCCAGGAGCATTACGAAGTGGCGCGTGGTGTGCAGCAGGTGCTGCAGCGCTACAAGGAACTGAAAGATATCATTGCCATCCTGGGCATGGATGAGCTGTCCGAAGAAGACAAAACGCTGGTTTACCGGGCACGGAAGATTCAGCAGTTCTTCTCACAGCCCTTCTTCGTTGCCGAAGTTTTCACTGGTGCGCCCGGCATCTATGTATCGCGCGAAGACACGGTGCGGTCATTCAAGGCTATCCTCGAAGGTGAGTATGATCACCTGCCCGAGCAGGCCTTTTACATGGTCGGCACCATCGAAGACGCGGTCGAGAAGGCCAAGAAGCTGGAGAAATAAGCCTCATGGCGAAGACCATGCATTGCGACATCGTCAGCGCGGAGAAGGAGATCTTCTCCGGTGAGATCACCATGCTGATCGCCAACGGCTCGCTGGGCGAGATCGGGATCCTGCCCGGTCACGCCCCACTGCTGACCGGGATCAATCCTGGTCCGGTGCGGCTGCGCTTTGAAAATGGCGAGGAAGATGTGTTCTTCGCCTCCGGCGGCTATCTCGAAATTCAGCCGCACGTAATCACAGTGCTGGCCGATACGGCTGCCCGCGCCGATGATATCGACGAAGCTGCTGCGGCACGCGCCAAGGAGCAGGCCGAGCGCGCCATGCATGAACAATCCGCCGAGTTTGAGTACTCGGTCGCCGCTGCTCAGCTCGCTGAAGCCTCTGCCCGGCTGCGGACGCTGGAAGAACTCAAGAAGCGCCGTCGCTAAGCTGCCCGACCTCCGGGTGTGGCCGCTGCCACACCCGTTACCCCCTCTACTACCCTTGCAGCAGATAGAAAGCCCGCGGCTCGTAAGCGCCCGCGGCTGCTCGTATAAGCGCCCGCGGCTGCTCGTATAAGCGCCCGCGGCTGCTCGTATATATAAGCCCGCAGCCCGTATAATGCACCGCAGCGCAGCAATGGAAGCCACCCATGGATACCGAAGTTGTCGTTCTGGCCGCCGGTGAAGGGACGCGGATGAAATCAGGCCGGCCCAAAGTGCTTCAGACGCTGGCCGGACGTACCCTTCTCGATCATGTGCTGGCCAGTGCCAGCGCCCTTGCCCCAAAACGTATCCATGTGGTTATCGGGCATGGTGCCGACCAGGTTCGCTCGGCTTTCACCGGCCGCTCGCTGAATTGGGTTGAGCAGCGCGAGCGTCTCGGCACCGGCCATGCCGTGTTGCAGGCACTGCCACAGATCGATCCCGGCGCCCGCATGCTGGTGCTCTACGGCGACGTGCCACTGGTTGAACCGGCCACCCTGGCCCGTGCCCTGGCCAGCGCCGATGATGCACTGGTTCTGCTCACGATGGAGCCGAACAATCCGCACGGTTTTGGCCGCATCCTGCGCGATCAGCAGGGCGTTGTGACCGGCATCGTCGAAGAACGCGATGCCACACCCGAACAGCGCACCATTACAGAAGTGAACAGCGGCATCATGGCCATGCCGGTCGCCCAGGTGGCGCCCCTGCTGGAACGGCTTAGCGCCGACAATGATCAAGGTGAGTACTTGCTCACTGATTTGGTCGCGCTTGCCTGCGACGCCGGCCTGCCCATCAAGACGGCCGGCGTCGATCCGCTGGAAGTGGCTGGCATCAACGACCGGGTGCAACTCGCCGAGGTTGAGCGCGCCCTGCAGCGCCGGCAGGCGACTGCCCTGATGCGTGCCGGCCTGAGTCTGGCTGACCCTGCACGCTTCGATTTGCGTGGTGAGCTGCAGCACGGTCGCGACTGTTTTATCGACGTCAACGTGCTGATGGAAGGCCGGGTGGCGCTCGGCGAACGGGTCCGCGTCGGTACCGGCGCTGTGTTGCGCGATGTCACCATTGCCGATGACGTCGTCATAGAACCCTATTCGGTGATCGATGGGGCCCGTATTGGCGCCGGCGCCAACATCGGGCCCTTTGCCCGCCTCCGGCCGGGCACGGATCTCGGGCCGGCAGTGCGGATCGGCAACTTCGTCGAAACCAAGCAGGCTGTACTCGGCGCCGGCAGCAAAGCCAACCACCTGGCCTACCTGGGCGATACCCGTCTCGGTGCGGACTGCAACGTCGGTGCCGGCGCCATTACCTGCAACTACGATGGTGTGAACAAGCACCGCACAGAGATCGGCGACCGCGTGTTTGTCGGCTCCAACAGCACTTTAGTGGCGCCCCTGACGATTGCCGATGATGCCTTTGTCGCAGCCGGATCCACCGTTACCACCGCCGTCGATACCAAGAGCCTGGCCATTGGGCGCGCACGTCAGCGCAACATCAAAGGCTGGCAACCCCCGGCCGCCCGCAGCCCGCGTGGCTGACGCGTCCAAGGAGTCTGCATGTGTGGCATAGTCGGCGCCACTGCGCGCCGCCCGGTATCGGAAATTCTGCTGGAAGGCCTGCGGCGTCTGGAGTACCGGGGTTATGACTCGGCTGGTCTGGCCGTCCTCGGGCAGGGCGACCCGCCCGTCCTGCAGCGACGTCGGACGCTCGGCAAGGTCGCTGAGCTGGTGGCCCACGTCCATGACCAGCCAGTGCAGGGGTCAACCGGCATCGCGCACACCCGCTGGGCCACGCATGGTGCCCCCAGCGCCCTCAATGCCCACCCCCATCAGTCGCAGGATCTCGTTTCCGTGGTGCACAACGGCATCATCGAGAACTATGAACCCTTGCGACAGCAGCTGGCCGATGCCGGCTATCAGTTCGAGTCGGAGACCGACTCTGAGGTCATCGCCCACCTGATTCATGCCAGTCTGTCTGAAACAGACAACCTGACCCAGGCGGTACGCCTCGCTGTACGTCAGCTCGAGGGCGCCTTCGCCATCGCCGTCGTCTGCGTCCATGAACCGGACACGCTTGTTGCAGCGCGGGTCGGAAGCCCCCTGGCCATTGGCGTCGGCATTGGCGAGAACTTTATTGCCTCCGATGTGCTGGCGCTGCGACCGGTCACCGACCGCTTCATCTTCCTGGAGGAAGGCGACCTGGTTGAGCTGACGCCCAGCGAAATCAGCATCTGGAATCTGGATGATGAGGCAGTGGTCCGGGCCACAGTCGAGGTAAAACAGGATCATGAGGAGGCGGACCGGGGACCTTACCGCCATCACATGCTCAAGGAGATCCATGAACAGCCCAATGTGATTCGCCGTACCCTGGAGGGCCGGATCGGCCGGCGGCGATTGTTGGAGAAAGCCTTCGGGCTGCGCACTGGGCCGATTCTGGACCAGGTCCGCGCTGTGACCATCGTGGCCTGCGGCAGCAGCTATTACACCGGTGCCGTTGCACGCTACTGGATTGAGGCGCTGGCTGGTCTGCCGTGCCAGGTGGAAATCGCCAGTGAATACCGCTACCGCGACGTGGCGGTGCCAGCCGACAGTTTGTTTGTCACCATTTCGCAGTCCGGAGAGACGGCCGACACCCTGGCGGCCCTGCGCCAGGCCAAGCAGGCCGGCTATCTGGCCACGCTGACCCTGTGCAACGTCGCCACCAGCTCTATGGTGCGGGAGTCCGACCTCTATATGCTGTTGGAAGCCGGCCCAGAGATCGGTGTCGCCTCGACCAAGGCCTTTACCGTACAGCTGGTTGATCTGCTGCTGCTGGCCCTGCTGCTGGCGCGCCGTCAGGGCCTGGCGCCGGAAACCGAAGAAACCCTGATCACCGCCCTCCGAGACCTGCCGACGCAGGTTGGCGAGGTGCTGGACCTTGATCCCATCATCGCCCGCCACGCCGAGCGCTTTATCGACCGCGAGCACGCCCTGTTTCTGGGTCGCGGCTCCTTGTACCCGATCGCGATGGAAGGCGCGCTGAAGCTGAAGGAAATCTCCTACATCCATGCCGAAGGCTATGCCGCCGGGGAACTCAAGCATGGCCCGTTGGCGCTGGTCGATGAGCAGATGCCGGTGGTGGCGGTGGCACCGAATGACGATTTGCTCGACAAGCTTTATTCCAACCTTGAAGTCGTGCGTGCCCGTGGCGGCAAGCTGCTGGTCTTTGCCGACGCACAAGCCAGTCTGCAAAGCGCTGCCAACATCGATATCGTCCGTATGCCGGCGATTCACGAGCTGCTCGCTCCCATCCTGTACACGGTACCGTTACAATTGCTTGCCTATCACGCAGCGGTTCTGAAAGGCACGGACGTAGATCAGCCGCGCAATCTCGCAAAATCCGTCACAGTCGAATAACGCCCCGCAGCGCCGGGGTGGCGCAGGGGGCGCGCTTTAGCGGTGGATGTCAGCCACATACTTGAAGGACTGAATGACGCTCAGCGCGATGCGGTTACCGCGCCGCCGGGCAACATGCTGGTCGTGGCCGGTGCCGGCAGTGGTAAAACCCGCGTCCTGGTGCATCGCATTGCCTGGCTGGTGGAGGTCCACGGGCTGTCGCCGCATGGCATTCTTGCTGTCACCTTCACCAACAAGGCCGCCGCGGAGATGCGATCGCGTGTAGAGGCGCTGTTGCATCTGCCTGCCCGTACCCTGTGGGTGGGCACCTTTCACGGCATCGCCCACCGCCTGCTGCGAATGCACTGGCGCGAGGCCGGATTGCCCGAGGCATTTCAGATTCTGGATGCCGACGATCAGCTCAGGCTGGTCAAACGCGTCATGCGCTCACTGGATCTCGATGAATCCCGCTGGCCGCCCCGGCAGGCGCTCTGGTTTATCAACGCCCAGAAAGATGAAGGCAAACGAGCGCGCGATGTCTTTGCCGGCGAAGATCCGTTTCTGGCCACGCAGCAGCGCATCTACGAAGCCTATGAGGTGTTGTGCCAGCAGGGTGGGCTGGTCGATTTCGCCGAGCTGCTGCTGCGCAGTCATGAACTCTGGCAGAAGGATCCGGCGCTGCTCGCGCACTATCAGCGGCGCTTTGGCGAACTCCTGGTCGATGAGTTTCAAGACACCAACAGCATTCAATATGCCTGGCTCAAGGTGCTCGCCGGTGCTGACGGCCACATTATGGCGGTTGGTGACGACGATCAGTCCATCTATGGCTGGCGTGGCGCGCGCATCGAGAATATCCAGCGTTTTCCGCATGATTTCTCTGATGTACGCACGGTGCGCCTGGAGCAGAACTATCGCTCAACGGGCACCATTCTCAGCGCCGCCAATGCACTGATAGACCATAATCAGGATCGGCTAGGCAAACAGCTGTGGACCGATGGTGGCGAAGGCGATCCGATTCTGGTCTACGCGGCCTACAACGAGCTTGATGAGGCGCGATTCATCGCCGACCGCATTGACAGCTGGATTCGTGATGGCGGCAGTCCGCAGGAAGCCGCTATTCTGTACCGTTCCAATGCACAGTCTCGTGTGCTCGAAGAGGCCTTGCTGAGACTGCAGATTCCGTATCGCATCTATGGCGGTCAGCGTTTCTTCGAGCGTGCGGAAATCAAGAATGCACTGGCCTATATGCGGCTCACCACCAACCCGCACTCGGATCAGGCGTTTGAGCGCGTGGTCAACACGCCGACGCGCGGCATCGGCGACAAGACGCTGCAACAACTGCGCGACTATGCCCGCCAGCGGTCCTTGTCGCTGTGGCAGGCTGCGCGTGAAGGCATTGCTGACGCTACCATTGCCGGCCGCGCCGCCACAACGCTGGGCGCCTTTGTTGCGTTGATTCAGCGTCTGCAGGCTGACACCAAAGGACTCTCGTTACACGAACTGGCCGAGCACTGCATCCAGGCCAGTGGCCTGCTCGACTACCACATGAAAGAGCGTGGTGAACGCGGCCTGGCACGCAAGGAGAACCTCGAAGAGCTGGTGACGGCGGCACGTCAGTTCAGTGGCGAGACTGTCCTGCCACTGCAGCCCGATGGCAGCCCGGCGGAGCCGCCGTCGGAACTGGAAGAGTTTCTCGATCAGGCGGCGTTGGAGGCCGGCGATCGGCAATCGGACGGCACGGATCAGGCCGTGCAGCTGATGACGCTGCACTCAGCCAAGGGTCTGGAATTCCCGCTGGTGTTCCTTGCCGGACTTGAGGAAGGCCTGTTCCCGCACCGGATGTCTCTGGAGGAACCGGGCCGCCTCGAAGAGGAGCGCCGCCTGTGCTATGTCGGGTTAACACGCGCCATGCACCAGCTTTATCTTACTTTTGCCGAGGCGCGACGTCTGCACGGCGCCGACACTTACAACCGGCCGTCCCGTTTTCTGCAGGAAATTCCACCAGCGCTGCTCAATCATGTGCGCCTGCGTGAAGCGCCTCGGACGCATCTGGGCGCCGTACCGGCACCTGGGGTGTCACAACAGGGAGAGACCGTCAGTGCTGGCGACGGTGCCAGCGTGCGCGTGGGCCAACGCGTGTTGCACAACAAATTCGGAGAAGGCGTCATCCTGCAGGCTGAAGGCAGTGGTGAACGGGCCCGCGTGCAGGTCAACTTTGCCGGAGCCGGCAGCAAATGGCTGATGCTGAGTCTGGCGCAGCTTGAGCCACTGGAATGATGACAACCGGGGCCGTTAGGCGGCCCACTGACAGCCACCCGAGGGGGGATCGACGATGCACCTGAGAATCTGGTCTTTGGTTATGGCGGCGCTGATGCTCGCAGCCTGTGGCACGGATACCGAGGCGCCGGCTGAAGCCGGTGCCGACCGTTCCCAGGAAACCTTTCGCTGGACACTGGTGACCACCTGGCCGCGCAATCTGCCGGCGGTCGGTACGGCGCCCGAGCGGCTGGCGGAGAAGGTGAAGGTGATGAGCAATGGCCGCCTGCAGATCCGCGTCTATGGCGCCGGCGAACTGGTGCCGGCCTTTGAAGTCTTCGATGCGGTGGCCGAAGGCACGGCAGAGATGGGCCATGGCGCGGCTTATTACTGGCGCGGCAAAATCCCGATTGCGGCCATCTTTACCTCGGTGCCCTTTGGCATGACGGCGCAGGAAACCAATGGCTGGCTGCACTATGGCGGCGGCCTGGAACTCTGGCAGGAACTGTATGAGCCCCACGGTCTGGTGCCGCTGGCAAGCGGCAATACGGGCACGCAGATGGGCGGCTGGTTCAACAAGGAGATCAATTCCGTCAGTGATCTGCGCGGCTTGCGGATACGCATTCCCGGCCTTGGCGGTGACGTCTATCAACGTGCCGGCAGCACCAGCGTCTCCTTGCCCGGCGGTGAGGTGTACACGTCCATGCAGACCGGAGTCATCGACGCCACCGAGTGGATCGGGCCCTACAACGACCTGGCGTTGGGACTGCACCGTGTCGGCCGCTACTTCTACTATCCGGGATGGCAGGAACCGTCCGCCACGCTGGAGGCCATCGTCAACAAGGACGCCTGGGATTCATTGCCGGACGATCTGAAGTTGATCCTGAAAACGGCGACGCGGGCCATCAATCAGGACATGCTGGATGAGTTCACCGCGCGCAATGCGCAAGCCCTGAAGACGATGGTCGATGAGCATGGCGTTGAGCTGCGCCGTTTTCCGGATGATGTCCTCAACGCCTTTCGTGAGCACTCCTTTGCCGTGCTCGAAGATGCCGCCGGGCGTGATGACATCAGTCAGCGGATCTATGACTCTTATATGAGCTTTCTTCGGGATGCCCAGGAATACGCGCGCTTCTCCGAGCAGGCGATGATGAACGTCCGGCAGCCGCCCGACGACCAGTGAAAAATGACCGGCAGCATTTCAGCGGCCAGACGCAGGTCCGGCCGCTGACTCACTGCGGATAGAGCTTGTCCGGCAGCCAGGTCGCGAGCTGCGGAAAGATCATCAGCAGTATCAGCAGCATCAGCAGCAGCCCGATGTAGGGCACCACGCCGCGATAGATTTGATAGGTGCTTACCGAGGACGGCGTGACGCCCCGCAGATAGAACAGTGCAAAGCCGAAGGGCGGGGTCAGAAATGAGGTCTGCAGGTTGACCGCGATCATCACGCCGAGCCAGATCGGATCGATGCCCATGGCCAGCAGTATGGGCGCCACGATGGGCACGACGACAAAGGTGATCTCGATAAAATCCAGAATAAAACCGAGCAGAAAGATCACCAGCATGACGATGGCCAATGCCCCCCAGACCCCGCCAGGCATGGCTTCGAACAGATTCTGCACCACCAGATCGCCGTCATAGCCGCGAAACACCAGTGCGAAAATCGATGCACCGATCAGAATGAAAAACACCATCGAGCTGGTCAGCAGTGTCTGTTTGCAGACCTCGCCGACAGTACGCCAGTCCAGCGACCGGTAGCCCAGCGCCAGCAAGGTTGCGCCCAGCGCGCCAACCCCGGCGGCCTCTGTCGGGGTGGCAATTCCGGCCAGGATCGAGCCCAATACGGCAACAATCAGGGCCAGCGGCGGCAACAGGCCTTTGACCAGCAGCCAGGCCGTTGATCCGCTGCGCCCGGCGCGCAGCGCCGCCTGATCCGGTACCGGAACCCGGTGACCCTGAAACACACCCACCCAGATCAGATAAGCGAGGTACAGAGCGACCAACAGCAGGCCGGGAATCAAGGCGCCCGCAAACAGATCACCGACAGAAATGGCGCGCGGTGCGAAGATGCCCTGGCTCAGCTGCGCCTGCTGATAGGCGTTGGACATGACATCGCCGAGCAGCACCAGGGCAATGGAGGGTGGGATGATCTGCCCCAGGGTTCCGGTTGCTGCGATGGTTCCGGCAGCCAATTGTGGATCATAGTTGTGGCGCAGCATGCTGGGCAGTGCGATCAGCCCCATCGCGACAACCGTTGCGCCAACGATACCGGTGCTGGCGGCGAGCAGCATGCCGACGATGGTCACCGCGATCGCCAGCCCGCCCCGGGCATTGCGCATCAGGATCAGAACAGAGCTGAGCAAATTCTCCGCGATACGGCTTTTCTCCAGCATCACGCCCATCAAGACGAACAGCGGTACCGCGATCAGCGTTTCATTGGTGACGACGCCGAAGATGCGGCCGGGCAGGAAACCCATGCTGCTCAGGCTGTAGATGCCCAGCAGGTGGCCGCCGAACGCGAACAACA
>SKXG01000363.1 GCA_007128525.1 Pseudomonadales bacterium
CGTCAGGCTCAATACATCAGCCATTCGGGGTGCTGGCAGGCGTAGCAACGCGGCCGCGGCGGCAGCGGCCCCGAAACAGGGACCGATGCCGTGACTGGCGATCCCGGCCCGACGCAGGTTGTTGTTGCCAAGCGCCAGCGGCACGCGCGCCGCCAGCTCATAACCGGCCACCATCGCGCGCAGCACCTCACTCAGGCTGGCGCCCGTCACTTCACCGATACCCAGCGCCACCGCGACCACCGCCGGCCCGGGTTGCACGAACACCGACGGAATAAAGTCGTTGATCTCAGCACCGTGGCCGGTCATGGCGCTAGCAAAGACAGCGTCGACCACCGGCGCCCGCTGCTGCGTGCCCAGGATGGTCGCCCCACCGGACCAGGTGCTTGTATCACCTGCGGCCGGCCCAGCCGCCGCCGTACCGGCCCCAACCATTCCCGCAAAGGCGCTGACATAACGCCGCGCCACCACCGCGGCATCGAGATCCCTGCAGGCAATGATCGAGGCCAGCGTATCGAGCAGGTGCAGGCGCGCAAGCTGTTCGGTCTCCGGATCCAGCGGGGTGTCGGCCACGTTGGCCAGGTAGCTGCAGAGGGTTTCCGTTCGGTTCACAAGCGCTCCGTGGTTCAGTTGCGTCGCGCCGGTTGCGTCGGGCCAGCGCCACCGGCATAATTTTCGCAGAACATCGTTCTATTGAGTGGAACATACTAGAACGGCGCGCCGGTGAATGCCAGGCAACCTGCCACCCGCCCGACCCATCGATGGTGAACCAATGAGCGCACAAGCCATGAGCCCCGATGTCGTCGAGACCACGCACGGCAAACTGCGCGGCACCGTCGACAACGGCATCCACATTTTCCGCGGCATCCGCTACGGCGCAGACACGTCCGGCGCCAACCGCTTTCGCCCGCCGCAACCCCCGGCATCCTGGTCCGGCGTGCGCGAGGCCACCACCTTCGGCGACACCGCTGCACAAAATTTCAGCCGGCTGGCACTCGGTGGCAGCAAAGGCAACCGCCCGCCGATCGGCGAGGACTGCCTGGCGCTGAACGTCTGGACCCCGGGCTGTGACCACGCCAAACGGCCCGTGATGGTCTGGCTGCACGGCGGCGGTTTCGAGGCCGGCACCGGCACCATGCAGCTTTACGAGGGCAGCCGACTGTCGCGCCGCGGTGATGTCGTGGTCGTCACCATCAACCATCGGCTGAACGTGTTCGGCCACTGCGACCTCGAACACCTGCTTGGAGAGGATTTCCGTGGCTCTGCCAATGCCGGTTTTCTCGATGTCATCGCTGCGCTTGAGTGGGTGCGCGATAACATCGCCGGCTTCGGTGGCAACCCGGCCAACGTGACCATCTTTGGTCAGTCCGGCGGCGGGCGCAAAGTCAGCATCGCCATGGCCACACCCATGGCGCGTGGGCTGTTTCATCGCGGCATCGTGCAGAGCGGCTCGCACCTGCGTCTACTGGAAAAAGACCGCGCAGCAAAACTTACTGATGGGCTGCTCCGCGAACTGGGCATTCCGGCCAGCGAAGCGCGGCGGCTGCAGGACCTACCCATGGAACAGATCCTTGCCGCCAACGCCAAGGTGCGCGGCCGCTTCTCGCCGACGCTCGATCACTGTGTGTTCGACCGGCACCCGTGGGACCCCGATGCACCCGCGCTGTCGGCGGATATTCCCATGTTGATCGGCACCTGCCGCACCGAACTTTCCAACCAGGTTGGCTCTGCTGATACGTCGACGTTCGGCCTGACCGACGCCGAACTGCCGCAGAAGCTTGAGCGCTATTTTCCGGCGGCAGACATTCCCGCGTTGATCGACACATTCCGCCAGAGCAATCCGGACGCTGCCGCGCCGGAACTGTTTTTCAAGCTGATCACCGCACGCGGCTACTGGCTCGACAGCGTGCTGCAAACCGAACGCAAGGCGGCGCAGCAGGCCGCGCCGGTCTATTCGTACCGTCTAATGTGGCACACGCCAGTCGAGGATGGCCGCCGCATCACGCCACACTCGCTGGACCTGCCGTTCATCTTCGACAATGTCGCCGTGGCACCGGACATGGTCGGGCCACCCACCGATGAAACCGACGCCATGGCGCGCGTCATGAGCGAGTCCTGGCTGGCCTTCGCCCGCAGCGGTGATCCCAACAACGATCAGGTGCCTGCCTGGGCGCCGTATGATCTGGCGCAGCGTACCGTCATGCACTTCGACGTCACGCCCACGGTGTATCAGGACCCGCACCGTGAGGAGCGCCTGGCCCTGTCCCAATACGACACCCAGCAGGCCCGGGGCCGGGTTCTGCACCGCAACTAAAGGGATTTCTGATGAAGATCAGCACTGAAACCACCGACAACGGCATCTTCTGCCGTCACTTTGAACTGACCGTTGAAGATCAGGCCGTACCCGGCCTGTACTGGCGTCCAGAATCCAGCAGCGGGCCGCGCCCCACCATTCTCGTTGGCCATGGTGGCTTCCAGAGCAAGGAAGCGCCCAACATCGTCGAAATGGCCGCGCAGTTTGCGCGTGAGCACGGCTGGGCCA
>SKXG01000275.1 GCA_007128525.1 Pseudomonadales bacterium
AACTGGCGACCGCAGTAGGCGGTGGACACAGCATGGCCCAGCTCCAGTACCGTCAAACTGTCCAGGGGCGTTGCAGCATCTGTCTGGGGCATAGTGTCCTCGAGGCTCAATGTGATCGGCAGCAAGGCTGGCAATACACCTCAAACCAGGGGAAACTGTCAACCACCATGAAGTTTCCAATACTGGGCATCCCCTGGGTGCCGCCCGATGACACCAGTGAGGTCCAGCCATGTCCAAGGCCATTCCATTCGAGCAGCTGGAACCCGGCATGCCGCTGGGACCGGTGGAGACCCGCGTCACCGCCAAGGCCATGCAGAATTACTGCGAAGACTGGGCCGACCCCAATCCCTGGTATCTGACGGATTCGCCTTTTGGCGGCCCCATCGCGCCACCGGCGTTCATGGCGGGCCTGACTGGATTCAGCCTGCTGGCGACCCGCTTCGACACTCGGCCGACCATTGGCACCAAAACCCGGCATCGCAACTTTGGTGTGGTTGGCGTGCCGGGGAATCTGATCACGCGCGGCCAGATCGCCGGCAGGTACATCAGGCGGGGCCTGGAGTATGTGGTGGTTGCTTCGCAAAGCACCGATGGCGCTGGCAACAAAGTGCGTGAGAGCGAGGATCACATATTGCTCAGCCTGGAGCGTACAGACGCTGCAGATACGCCGGTGCCGGATACCCCGCCGGCGCCTCCTGAGCGCGTGGACGACGAGGTCATGCCCTCAGGTCTGCGGGTTGGCATGCCGATACCGGGCGCCAGCATACGGATCTATCAGCGCGCCCTTGCCGAGAAGTCGTTTACCGAAGAGTCCATCCACAACGACGAGTACACCAGGGATCACGGCTATCCCGGCGCGCTGGTCTCTGCCTATGTGCTGTGCGGGTACCTGTCGGCGCCGCTGGTCAACTATTTTGGGACGCAATGGTTCAACAGTGGCGAGATCGCGCTGACCTTCATTGGCAAGGGCGTACAGCAAGGTGATCAGGCGCAGTGCCATTATGAAGTTGTCGGCAGCTCAGAAACAACTGACGGGCGCAGGTTGCACCTGAAAGTGTGGCTTGAGAAAGCAGGTAACACCAAAGCTGTTGTGGGTACCGCGTCGGTGCTCTGGCCGGAATGAGTTGACCCAGACTGAGCAGGCCTGCGCCTGACCCTGAGGCCATAATATGCTTCCCGATTATATCTAATCTCCCCTTTATAGCCTTGCTAGAGATTTGCACGCAAGTGGTGCAATGTGAGAAATGTCAAGGTAGGCTTGATCTGACGTTCTTCAGAACGCGCAGTGATGAGCTTGAGGCTGCTGTCATCACTCTCCTGAAAATCCTTACAGAATAGGGGGAGGGGTCAATGATCGAGGGGCTCACACGTAATGCGGCCCGAAATGTCTTTTATGGCGGCTCGCTGTTCTTCTTTGTCGTCTTCGTATCTCTCACGGTTCACAGCCACTACTACATCGTTACCCAGTCTACCGACAGCGCCGGCCTCAACGAGTCTGTCCGGCATGGCAAGGAGGTCTGGGAAAAGCACTCCTGCATCAACTGTCACAGCCTGCTTGGCGAAGGTGCGTATTTTGCTCCGGAGCTGGGCAATGTCTGGCAGCGCTACGGTGGCTTGAATAATCCGGATGCCGCGCGCGCAGGCATCAAGGCATACATTCGCATCCAGCCTACGGGGGTGCCAGGGCGCCGGCAGATGCCGGACTTTGGTCTCAGTGATGAGGAGCTGGATGCGCTGGTTGATTTCTTTGAGTGGACCAGTCGAATCGATACACAGGGCTGGCCACCTAACGATGCTGGCTGAAGCCCGGACATGATGGTTTTGGGGAGGAAATTGTGAAATACGAGACGCAAAAGGTTGCCTATCCGTTCTTTGTTGCAGCACTGCTGCTGTTTGTCGCGCAGATTATATTTGGTGTTCTGGCTGGTGTGGTTTACGTCTTTCCGAACTTCCTGTCAGAAGCAATGCCATTTCATATCATCCGCATGAGCCACACGAATCTGCTCATCGTCTGGTTGTTGATTGGTTTCTTTGGCGCCACCTATTACTTGCTGCCGGAGGAGGCTGAGGTTGAGATCCACAGCCCAACCATTGCCTATGTGCAGCTCGGCATATTTGTCTTCGCAGGTGCAGCGGCACTGATTGGCTATCAGTTCGGTATACATGAAGGCCGGCACTATCTGGAGCAGCCCCTGTGGGTGAAGATTCTGCTGACCATCTCTTTTCTGATGTTTCTGTACAACGCCAGCCGAACGCTGCTCAATGGCCGCAAGACGGCCATCTCCACCGTGCTGCTGCTGGGCTTGTGGCTGGCTGCCATCTTCTGGCTGTTTGCGTTTTACAACCCGGCAAACCTGGCGCTGGACAAGATGTACTGGTGGTACATCGTCCATGTCTGGGTTGAGGGTGTCTGGGGCCTGATTATGGCCTCGTTGCTGGCTTACCTGGTGATCAAGCTGACCGGTGTCGATCGAGAGATCATCGACAAATGGCTCTATGTCATCGTTGGTCTGGTGTTGTTTTCAGGCCTGCTCGGGACGGGTCATCACTATTACTGGATCGGTACACCGGCATACTGGCAGCCCATTGGCAGCTTCTTCTCCGCCCTGGAAGTACTGCCCCTGTTCGCCATGGTCATATTTGCGTTCTACATGTTCTGGCGAGGCCAGCGTGACCATCCCAACAAGTCGGCCATGTTGTGGACACTGGGTTGTGCGGTCATGGCCTTCTTTGGTGCTGGCGTATGGGGCTTTATGCATACGCTGTCCTTTATCAACTACTACACGCATGGCACGCAGATCACTGCCGCGCACGGACATCTTGCTTTCTTTGGCGCCTATGTGATGCTGAATCTGGCAATCATGACCTATGCCATGCCGCATTTGAGAGGCAAGCTGCCCTATAACCAGATGCTCAACATGTGGAGCTTCTGGTTGATGACAGCAGGTATGGCCTTCATGACTTTTACATTGACCTTTGCCGGTGTCATTCAGACCCATCTGCAGCGGGTTATGGCCATTAACTTCATGGTGGTGCAGGAAGATCTGGAGCTCTTCATGGTCATGCGTCTGATATCAGGCGTCATCGTGCTGATTGCGGTACTGATGTTTGTCTATGCATTGCTCGGCCGTGCCAAGGAACAGGTCCCGGCGGAAGGCGCACCGCACATAGCACCCGCAGCGGCAGTATGATCGCTTCTCAACAGGCACACCTGGCGCCTGCGACGGCGCCCGGTGTGCCTTACTACTTGCCTACCGGTCGTGAGTGTGAGCTGTTCGAGGCGAGCTGGCGTCGTGGTTTGCCACTGCTGCTCAAGGGGCCGACCGGCTGTGGAAAGACACGGTTTGTTGCCCATATGGCCGCTCGGCTTGGTCTGCCGCTGCACACGGTTGCCTGCCATGATGATCTGACCTCTGCAGACCTTACCGGGCGATACCTGCTCAAAGGTGGCGAGACAATCTGGAATGATGGTCCGCTGACGCGCGCGGTTCGGGAAGGGGGGATCTGTTATCTGGATGAGATTGTTGAAGCGCGCAAGGATGTTACTGTCGTTTTGCACCCGCTGACTGATGACAGGCGCATACTGCCGTTGGAGCGCACTGGCGAGCTGCTGCAGGCGCCGCCAGAGTTCATGCTGGTGGTGTCCTATAACCCCGGGTATCAGCACATCCTCAAGGCGTTGAAACCCAGCACACGACAGCGGTTTGTCAGCCTGACATTTGACTTTCCGCGCCCGGAAGCCGAGATCGAAATTGTCTCGCGTGAGAGCGGTCTCGCTGAATCGCTCTGTGCAGGTCTGGTCAATCTGGCGCGACGATTGCGAGCGTTGAAAGGCCAGGATCTTGAAGAAGGCGTCTCAACAAGGTTGCTGGTGTACTGCGCCATGCTTATTGCTGACGGCATGTCGGTGGAAGAGGCAGCCCGGGCCACGTTGGTCGAGCCTTTGAGTGATGACGACCATGTCAAGGCTGCGCTGGAGGCGTTGGTTGCAGACAGTTTTGGCTGAGCGCTATGCCACATTGGTATGAGTTTGAAGAGATCGTCGGTCGTGCCTGGGACCGCTGGGCATCGGATGCGAACAGCTATCCCGACTTTCCTGAAGCCGCAGTCGATCTGGATGTGGTTCTGCCCGTGCTTGGCAGCTATTTTCGAGCCATGGGTGGCCCGGCGGCAGTCACACTGAGCGCCGTTAAAGCCCACAGCTCAGGACATCGGTTGAGTTGGCGTCAGTGGCTTGGCATGGCGAGCGAAGAGATGTGTTTTGCCCGCCGCAATGAAGAGAGCCTCTTGTTGCCGTCCCGAATTGCCTATTTCCCGGACCAGCAGCTGAATCAAGACCTGTACTTCTGGCTGACGGCATTTCTGGCAAGCGCGGCGCCGGTACCCGAAGTTGATGATCCGTTGCAGCGCGATCTTCTGCACTTGCATCACAGCTGGCTTGCCAGCGAAAGCCTCTCTGCTGAGCTGCCAGGGTTAGGGCAGCGTTACCAACGATTGTGTAAAGCGGTGTTGGCGATGCGTCCCACGCGTCAACTGCCGGCGACTGAGGCGTCCGTCGAGGCATTGATTGGACGCATGCTTGGGGATCATAAGAGCAACCTTCCGCCAATGGCAGAACGCTGGTGGAATTGGCTGAGGTCCGATGGCTCCTGCGCCGAAATTGGGCAGGCCCCAGCCGGGTATCGTGCACCGTTGCCTGTGCCGCTTTGGGGTGAAGTGCTGCTGCGTGAGCCTGGCAGTGCGATGCCGAATGCCGATGAGGTGCCAGCAGTGCCGGCAGGTGGAACAGCCAACGCTGCCAAGCGTAGAGCCGAACGTCGTGAACTGGATCAGCCTGATCGTGATGATCCACTATTGCTGAGTCCATTCGAGAAAATGCTGTCGTGGACAGAGATGGTCAACGTGAATCGCTCGGTGGATGACGATGATCCGGCCAGTGCCAAACAAGCCGCAGAGCAGCTGGATCAACTTGCGTTGAGTTCACACAAGCAAGAGGCGGCGACCCGACTGCAAATGGATTTGGACGTCCCCGTTGGTGCGGCCGAGGAGGGCGTGGTTGAGGCCACCTACCGATATCCGGAATGGCACTACCGGAAGCAGCGCCTGATGCCGGACTATTGTGCCGTGCAGGCCAGCATCGCTTCGGATACAGGCGAGGACTGGCAGATGGATGCAGATATGGCCCAGCGCGTTCGGCGCGTCCGACGACAGTTCGAAGCACTGCGGCCGCGTCGCGAACTGGCTCGTGGTGAGCCCGACGGCGATGAGCTGGATACTGATGCGATGATTCGTGCCCATTGTGACCGGATTGCCGGCATGGCTGGGTCGGAACGAGTTTTTCAGAGCTGGCGTGAGCAGGCACGCGATCTGGCGGTCGCCATACTGGTTGATGTGTCGCTGTCAACGGAGTCCTGGGTGGAAGACAGACGGGTGCTTGATGTCGAGAAAGAGGCTTTGCTGGCACTGTCGCAGGGTCTGGATGCCTGCGGTGATGAGCAGGCCATCTACACGTTTACTTCGAGAAGGCGGCATCACGTTGATGTTAGAACTGTCAAAGCCTTCGATGAGCCCTTGTCGCCCATGGTAAAGCAGCGCATCTGTGCCTTGCGTCCCGGTCTCTATACAAGGATGGGCGCGGCTATACGCCATGTCGGAAGCGAGTTGGCCGCTCGCCCGAACCGGCATCGACTGTTGCTACTGCTGACGGATGGCAAGCCCAACGACTCCGATCACTACGAATGTCGTTACGCTGTTGAAGACAGCCGTCGGGCTGTGCAGGAAATGCGCAGGCTGGGCCTGCAGTTGTTCGGGGTGACCGTAGACCGTGAGGCACGGCAATACTTCCCACACATCTTTGGCCCTGGTGCCTACAGCATTATTCAACGTCCGGCTGGACTGGCTCGGGCGCTGCCGCAGATCTATCGGCAGATAACTTCGGCCAGGGCGTAGTGAGGACGCCACGCCACCGCTGTCATGGTGCTGAGGCCTGACTGTGATACTGTCTGGCAGCGGGGATCGGAGCAGGAGATCAGGATGCGCAGCCCGGCTCGTTTACGGATACCACCAGTTGCGCCGGATGAGGCGCTGTCAATGCGCTACCAGCTGGTGCGGCAGACGACTCGAACTCTGGCCGAACCGCTGTCTGAGGAAGACTGTGCGTTGCAGTCGATGCCGGATGCCAGCCCGGTCAAGTGGCACCTGGCGCATACCAGCTGGTTCTTCGAGACCTTCGTGCTGGCGCCGCACGATCCTGGTTACCAGATTTTCGATCCAGCTTATCGCGTCCTCTTCAATTCCTATTACAACGCCGTTGGTGACAAACACCCGCGACCTGAACGTGGTCTGTTGTCGCGACCATCGTTGGAAGATGTGAAGGCGTATCGAGCACATGTTGATGCGGCCATGCTGAATATCTTGCGGGCAGGCGTGACGGACAGCGCCCTGCACGCCTTGGTTGAGCTGGGCTTGCAGCACGAGCAGCAGCATCAGGAACTGATCCTGACCGACGTTAAGCACCTGTTGTCCCTCAACCCCTTGCGTCCGGTTTACCACGCATCCTGGCCGTTGACGCCGGTACAGGGCTCAGATGCGGCATGGCAGGGCTTTGACGGTGGCCTCTGCCAGATTGGGCATGGCGGGGCTGGCTTTGCCTTCGACAATGAGGGGCCCCGCCATAAAGTCTGGTTGGCGCCCTTTGAATTGGCCACACGACCAGTGACCCATGGCGAGTTTCAGCAGTTTGTCGAAGATGGCGGCTATCAACGGCCAGAGCTGTGGCTGGCGGCAGGTTGGGATCACCGCTGCGCGGAGCACTGGGAGGCGCCGGCTTATTGGCATCGGCTGGACGGACGCTGGCACAGTTTCACCCTGCACGGTCTTGTGCCGCTCGATCCCCATACGCCGATCTGCCACCTGAGCTTCTATGAGGCCGACGCCTATGCACGATGGGTAGGTGCACGACTACCAACGGAAGCCGAGTGGGAAATCGCCGCGCAGTGTGCCGGCGGCCCGGAAAATTTCCTGGAGTCCGCAGCGCTGCACCCGATGCCGGCGCAGGTTCCGCCTGAACCCGGTACCCTGGGGCAGATGTTTGGCGATGTCTGGGAATGGACCCGGAGTGACTACGCGCCTTATCCAGGGTACCAGCCCTGGTCTGGAGCCGTGGGAGAATACAACGGTAAGTTCATGAGTGGTCAGTACGTGTTGCGCGGTGGTTCCTGTGCGACGCCAGGCAGCCACATTCGCGTCACATACCGGAACTTCTTTCCACCCCAGGCACGCTGGCAGTTCTCCGGCTTGCGGTTGGCACGCGATGCATCGCATGGGTCAGAAGGCTGAATCGGGGCTTTAGCGTATGAAGTTGTGGTTGAAGGTGCTGATTGGCGTCGTTGTCGTCTTGTCGCTCATTGCCCTGTATCTGTTCAATCCCCGCTTGCCGGTTCCGGGCGGTGAAGCAAGCGCAGCGCTATATGCGCCGGGCAATCTGGGTGTCACACAGGAGGCGATCTCGCTGGTTGATGAGTCGCGTCCCACAGCTGCCAACGGTGACTTTGCGGGGAGCCCGGTTCGTGAACTGGACGGCTACGTCTGGTATCCGAAAGACGTCAGTACGGCGCCTTTCCCGCTGATCGTCTACAGTCATGGCTTTATGTCGTCGGTTGCAGAGCCGGGTGACCTGGTCGCGTTTCTGGTGCCCAAAGGCTATGTCGTGGTGGCCGTAAACCATCCGCTCAGTCATGGTGGCGCGCCCGGTGGCCCTGTGGTCAGTGATGTCATCAATCAGGCGGGCGACGTGTCGTTCGTGATTGATGCCATGCTGGCAAGGAGTGCTAATTCGGGAGACAGTCTGCATGGCCTGGTGGATGCATCGCGAATTGCTGCGGTAGGCTTGTCACTCGGGGGGTTAACGACGCAGTTGGCCGCGTTTCACCGGGAACGACGCGATCCGCGAATTCGCGCTGCTGTGTCCATGGCAGGTCCAAGCGCACAACTGTCACGACACTTCTTTGCCGGCACAGACACACCGTTCATGAAGGTTGCGGGTAGCGCTGATGCCATTGTTCCCTACGAAGAAAACGCTGCACCCATTCCCGAGAAGCACCCTGACAGTACATTGGTAACGCTTGATCGGGGTTCACACGTTGGCTTCGCGGGGCAGGCCGCAACCATATTTCGCTGGTTTCGTCATCCCGATCGGCTGGTGTGTCCGATGTTGCGGCGTGCGCGAAACGCAGGTGATGCTGAGGCGGCACCTATGCTGGCGCCTGATCCGGAGAACGGCATAACAGATGCCGGTGTGGCAGGCTGCACGATGGAAACCTATGAGCGCGCCATGCGTCCGCTTCAGCAACAGATGCTGACCAGGCTGTCATTGCTGGCCTTTCTTGAACGCGAGCTTTCCAACGACCCGGCACGGCGACAACAGATGCAGGCGTATCTGTCCAGCCAGCTGGCGGAAGAGAACCCGGGCTTGACGGTGCATTAACCCGCAGGCACTTTGATCGAGAGCTTGTACTCAAAAGTCCGTCAAGGCTTGGCTTCAAGCACCATGAAGTTTGGCGTTTCTGTTGCCTGGCCGGGTCGTCCGCCACAGCCGCCATCCCATTAGGCCAGCAACAACCGTCAGTCCCACCGACAGGCCGATCCAGAATCCATAAACACCAAAGCCGGGCCCAATCCATCCGAACCCGAGCGTTGCGCCGAGCGGCAATGCCACGCCCCAAAAGCCGAACAGTGCGATCAGCATGGGTACCCGGGTGTCCTTGTATCCGCGCAGGCAGCCGACGGCTGTCGCCTGGGCGCTGTCGACAATCAGGTAAAGCGCCACGAACAGAATCAGTTGCGCCGCGAGCGCGGCCACCGATGCCTCACGCGAAGCAAAGCCTGCGATCAGGTTGTTGACGAACAGCAGGAGGACGCCGACCAGAACCGCAAATCCCAATGATGCTGCCATCGCCGTGCCAGCGGCCAGTCTTGCACCATCGGGGCGCCCAGCGCCCAATTCATGTCCCACCCGGATGGTCGCTGCCATGCCTATACCCAGCGGAATCATAAAGGCCATTCCATTGGTCATCATGGCAATCTGGTGGCCGGCCACATATTCGGCGCCAAAGCGCGCGATCATCAGGGTCACCAGCGAAAAGGCGGCGATCTCGAAGAAGGCGGTGAGGCCAATCGGTACCCCTAGCGTTACAAGTGCCCAAATCCGGCGCCAGTCCGGCCAAGAAAACCGGTCGAACAGGCCGGTTCGCCGGAAAGCCCTGTGGCGCACAATCAGCAGCATCGCCAGGGCCTGAAACCACATGACGATGGCCGTCGCATAGCCGCATCCGACACCGCCGAGGGCCGGCATGCCCAGGTGGCCGTAGATGAACACCCAGTTCAGCAGCAGTTTCAGGGCCAGGGCGGTACCAATAACCAGCATCGCCGGCAGCGTCTGGCCCTGACCGTCACAGAAAAACCGGAATACCAGGAACAGCAGCATACCGGGCAGGCCGTAAGACATGGCCCGCAGATAGTCCGTGCTGATGGCGGTCGCTGCAGGGTCTGCACCAAGCAGCTCATAGAAGGGGCCAACGTTGCGAATCACTACGATAACGAGCGTAGCGATCAACGCGGCAACCCAAATTCCCTGGCGAGTGACTTCACCCACATCGCTGATTCGCCCCCCGCCGTGGAGTTGGGCGATGGTCGGCGTCAGCGCCATCAGAGTACCGTTCAGCAGCAGCAGCGTCGGCCAGAGTACATTGCCGCCGAGCGCCACGCCGGCCAGGTCTTCGGCACTGACGCGCCCGGCCATGATGGTGTCCATGACCGCCATCGACATCTGCAGGAACTGGCCGAGCACGATGGGGCTGCCCAGTGCCACCAGATGACGCAGTTCGACAACGCGGGGGTGGGCGGTTG
>SKXG01000081.1 GCA_007128525.1 Pseudomonadales bacterium
ATGTGGTTTGTGACAAACTTGGTCTGCCGGCCACAGAGCTCCCGAGAATCAATGCATCTCGGGATGCGTCGACAGATCTCAGGGCGAAGCTTCGGCAATCTGCGGAGGATCTGTGGCGGACGGTCAAAGGCCACGACATCTCTGGGTACGCGAGATACCAGGACTACTACGATGCAGAGACCATCGAGTATGTTGCTGAACTTTATCGGCCAGACATCGAGTGCTTTGACTATCAGTTCGATTAGAGCAATGCGTCAGCCAGAAAGAGGTTCACCAGCTTGTACACGCCATCACAATTCGCTGAGTCCCGAACAGAAGTCCTGCACGACTTCATTCAAAACAACCCGTTTGGCACCTTGATCGCCAACACATCCTCTGGTCTGGACGCCAATCACCTGCCGTTCGAGGTCGACGCCACTTCGGGGTCAAAGAGCGTGCTCCGCTGCCATGTCGCTCGCGCAAATCCAATCTGGCGCAATGTTACGCCTGAGTCAGAAGTATTGGTGGTGTTCCAGGGGCCGCACGCCTACATCTCTCCGGGTTGGTACCCATCAAAACAAGAGGCTGGCAAAGCCGTACCCACGTGGAACTACATTGCGGTGCACGCCTACGGTTCGATCAAAGTTATTGAGGATTCGGAGTGGCTGCTTGGCCTGGTGAGCAGGCTGTCAGATCGGCATGAAGCCAGCCGGGCGGCCCCGTGGCGCATCACGGATGCGCCAGCTGACTTCACGGCGCAAATGCTGCGGGCCATTGTCGGCATTGAAATTGAGGTTAGCCGGTTGGCTGGCAAGTGGAAGCTCGGACAGAACCGCTCGGCGGCGGATGTGGCTGGTGTCGTGGATGGGCTGTCAGCCCAGAACGATTCCGGCGCCGCTGAACTGGCCCGACTGACAAGGCGCCTGTTGAATCCGGTCTGAAGCATCAAGCCGAGCGGCTCGGGGTTGCCTCGAATTGGTCTCGAGTTGGTCGTCAGCCTGACCTGTCACCGGTGGCGGACTGCGCCGCCCGCCATTTTGCGCTCTCTTCCACGCTGACCTCCTGCGGCGTCAGCGGCTCACCGCACTCCGCGCAGATCAGAACGCCCTGCGTTAACTGGCCACAGCGCCGGTGTCGATGGCGAAGCGGTGGGCCTTCCGGTCCGGCCATGTACTGATCCCCCCAGTGCACCAGTGACAGGATGACCGGATACAGGTCCTTGCCTTTGGCCGTCAGCCGGTACTCGTGGCGAATCGGCCGCTCACGGTAGGGGCGCTTTTCCAGCACGTCGGCAGCCACCAGCTTTTTAAGACGGTCCGCCAGTACGTGCCGGGTAATGCCCAGGCGGGCCTCGAACTGGTCGAAGCGGCGCACGCCCAGGAAGCAGTCGCGCAGAATGATCAGTGTCCAGCGGTCACCGACGACCGACAGGGTGCGGGCGAGCGAACAGGGTTCTTGGTCGAGATCTTCCCAGCGCATGGGGCTCCAGGGCCGAGGTGGCAAAACTTCATGTTGACAGATTCCAAAATAGAACTGTAGTCTCAGGTGGGTTCTAAAAAGGAACGTAATCACACATGAGTGAGCGCAAAGCCATCCTGGTTATCGGTGCCGGCGATGCCACGGGCGGCGCAGTGGCCCGCCGTTTCGCCCGCGAGGGTTACATTGCCTGCGTGACCCGGCGCCAGGCGGACAAACTGATGCCCCTGTTGGAGCAGATCCGCTCGGAAGGCGGGGAGGCCCATGGTTTTGGCAGCGATGCCCGCAATGAAGAGGCCATGATCGACCTGGTGAGCGGCATCGAGCGCGACATTGCGCCGATCGAGGTGGCCGTGTTCAACATCGGTGCCAATGTGCGCTTTGGCATCACGGAGACCACGGCGCGGGTCTACTACAAGGTTTGGGAGATGGCCTGCTTCTCCGGTTTCCTGATGGGGCGGGAAGTGGCCAGGGTCATGCTGCCCAGAGCGCGCGGCACCATCATATTCACCGGCGCTACGGCAAGCCTGCGTGGTCGGGAAGGGTTCGCGGCCTTTGCCGGCGCCAAGCATGGCTTGCGTGCTTTGGCGCAGAGCATGGCGCGGGAGTTGTGGCCGAAAGGCATTCATGTGGCGCACCCGGTCATCGACGGTGCCATCGACACCGAATGGATTCGCAGCAACTTCCCCGAGCGTTACGCGGCGAAAGACGAGGGCGGCATCCTGTCGCCGGACAGCATTGCCGAAGCGTACTGGCAAATACACCAGCAACCGCGTGACGCCTGGACGCATGAAACCGAACTGCGGCCGTGGATGGAAAGCTGGTAGCAGTCGCAGCAGCGCAATCTTTTTTGGCATTCTAAGGAGTCATCACCATGGCCGCCCGGACCGTTCAGTTCCTGTTTGATTTTGGCAGCCCCAATGCTTATCTGTGTCATCGCGTGATTCCGGAAATCGAGCAGCGCGCCGGCATCCAGTTCGAGTACGTACCTATTCTGCTAGGCGGCTTGTTCAAGCTGTCCAATAACCAGTCGCCGGCTCAGGCCTTTGCGGACATACCGAACAAGCGGGC
>SKXG01000215.1 GCA_007128525.1 Pseudomonadales bacterium
ATCGATCGACGCTTGATCATGCTGGCACTGCGGTGAAGCGTGATGCAGTAACCCGCTCAGGCGTCGTCTCCCTCTCCCAGTGCAAACAGGCTCGCATTACCGCCCGCGGCTGTCGTATCTACCGTCAACACCCGTTCTGTTGCGAATCGATGCAGATACCTCGGACCACCGGCCTTCGGCCCCGTACCGGACAGCCCCTCTCCACCGAAGGGCTGCACGCCAACAACGGCGCCAACCTGATTGCGGTTGACGTAGCAGTTTCCGACGCGCACGTGTCGCGCAATGTAATCGGCAGTCCGGTCAATGCGGCTGTGGATGCCGAGCGTCAGGCCGTAACCGGTGGCATTGATGTCATCGATAACGGCGTCGAGTTGATCGGCGCGGTAGCGGATGACGTGAAGGACGGGACCAAAGACCTCGCTTTCAAGCTCACCGATACTGCCGATCTCGAATGCGATTGGGGCTATAAAGGTTCCATTGTCAGTGTTCGCTGGCAGGGGCGCTTCAGCGAGGCACCGGCGTGCTGCGTTCCGCATGCTGTCGATATGTGACTGCAGGCTGGAACTGGCCGCGGCGTCGATGACCGGGCCGACATCGGTGGCCAGCCAGCGCGGGTCGCCGACGTTAAGCACGGCCATAGCGCCTTCGAGCATGGTCAGCACCTCGTCGGCGATGTCCTGTTGCAGGTACAGCACGCGCAGCGCCGAGCAGCGTTGGCCGGCACTGTGGAAGGCGGAGCGGATGATGTCCCGAACCAGTTGCTCGGGCAGTGCGGTGGAGTCGGCGATCATCGCATTTTGACCACCGGTCTCGGCGATCAGCGGTACGATCGGCCCATCCTTGGCTGCAAGCGCGCGCTGAATGTGTTTGGCCGCGTCGACACTGCCCGTAAAGGCGACGCCCTGGATATCGGCATCTGCGACGAGCCGCGCGCCAACCTTGCCGTCGCCGGGGAGCAGTTGCAGTACGTCTGGTGGAATGCCGGCTTCGTGCAACAGGGCAGTCGCCCGCATCGCGATCAATGGGGTCTGTTCTGCCGGTTTGGCGAGAACGGTATTGCCGGCCACCAGGGCAGCCGTTACCTGACCGCAGAAGATCGCCAGTGGGAAGTTCCATGGGCTGATGCAGACGAAGGTGCCACGGCCCTGCAGCCGGATTTCATTGCGTTCGCCGGTGGGGCCGGGCAATGCATCAGGGCCGGCGAAATCAAGCTGGGCGCGCTGCGCATAGTAGCGGCAGAAGTCCACCGCCTCGCGCACCTCAGCCAGCGCATCTGGCAGTGTTTTTCCAGCCTCGCGAACGCACAGCGCCATCAGTTCCGGCGTGTGGCGCTCCAGCAGGTCGGCCATCTTTAGCAGACATTCGGCACGCACCTGAACGTTGGTATGACGCCACCCCTCGGCAGCAGCGTTGGCGCCAGCAAGCGCCTGTTCAATGTCGGCACCCTCGGCCCAGAGGACATGGCCGACACTGCGCTGATGGTTGGCAGGCTCGGCGCACAGGTTGCCGTCGCGATGCACCTGCTCCGCTGACGGCGCCTTGCCGCCGACAAGTGGTGCGGCCGACCACTGATGGTCCTGCCACTTCGTCATGTCGGTTTGCAGGCGGTTCAGCGAGAGAGGGTCGCTGAGGTCGATGCCGCGGGCGTTCTTGCGTGCCGGGCCATAGAGGTCCGGGGGCAGTGGGATTCCGGGATGGCGGGCTTCGGACTGGCGGCGGACCTGGACGACCGGATCTTCAGCCATGACAGCTACAGGCAGCTGCTCGTTGTGAATCCGGTTGACGAAAGAGCTGTTCGCACCGTTCTCAAGCAGGCGGCGCACCAGGTATGGCAACAGTGCTTCATGGCTGCCGACGGGGGCATAGATCCGGCACGGCAGTTCCGGCTGTTGCTTGCGCACTGCACTGTACAGCGCTTCACCCATGCCATGCAGGCGCTGACACTCAAATGCGCGGTCGCCCGCCAGAGTCATCACGTGAGCCAGTGTCTGCGCGTTGTGGGTAGCAAACTGTGGATACAACCAATCTGCAGCGCGCAGCAGCCGCGCTGCGCAGGCCAGATAGGAGACGTCCGTGTTGGCTTTTCGCGTGTACACCGGATAGTCGTCGAACCCGTTTTCCTGGCTGAGCTTGATCTCGGTGTCCCAATAGGCGCCTTTGACGAGGCGGATCATCAGCTTCCGGTCGTGCCGCCGCGCCAGATCGGCCAGCCAGTCGATCAACGCCGGCGTGCGCTTTTGATAGGCCTGCACCGCCAGACCCAGCCCTGGCCAGTCCGGCAGGGCCGGATTACCCAACACGGCTTCCAGGATGTCCAGCGACAGCTCCAACCGGTCACTCTCTTCGGCATCGATGCACAGGCCGACACCGGCAGCAGCGGCATCGCGTGCCAGCACGCCAAGCCGTTCGCTGATCAGGGGAACAACGGTGTCGCGCTGGCTGAACTCATAGCGGGGATGCAGTGCAGACAGCTTGACGGAGATGCCAGGCGCATTGAATACATCTGTATAGGGGCCACGTGCGGCA
>SKXG01000229.1 GCA_007128525.1 Pseudomonadales bacterium
AGGCTGTTGGCCAACTGCGTTACGGTGGCCAGTGCCAGCTCGAACAGCGGATCTCCCGACAACCCACCCTGCTCATTGCGAAAACGCGATGCTTCCGAGCCGTGCAGCGGCCGTTCCACGGTCGTATTGGTTGCAATCACACCATCGACGCCGGACGCCACCAGAACCTCGGCAATGGCGGCCACAGCTTCGGCATCCAGATCTGGTGCTATCTTAGCCGCCAGCGGCACACGACGTCCCAGCTGCGCCAGCTCATCACGCCGCTCACAGACCAGTCGTAGCAGCTGCTCCAAGTGCCGGCCTTCCTGCAACTCGCGCAAACCGGGTGTATTGGGTGACGATATGTTGATGGTGACGTAGTCGGCGTAGGGCTGCACTGCATCAAAGGCGGCAAGGTAGTCGTCCACGGCCCGTGCCAATGGCGTGTCCTTGTTCTTGCCAATGTTGACACCGACCTGCCCGTCACTGGGCATGCGATGCTGCAGCGCTGATGCCAGCCGCTGCCGCAGTCTGTCCACGCCCTGATTGTTGAACCCCATCCGGTTCAGCAGTGCACGGTGCTGGGGCAGACGAAACAGTCGTGGTTTCGGGTTCCCGACCTGAGGGCGCGGTGTCACGGTGCCAATTTCGACGAAGCCAAAACCCAGCGCCAGCAGACCATTGATGCATCGGCCATCTTTGTCCAGACCGGCAGCGAGGCCAACACGGTTGCGGAATTTAAGCCCCATGACCTGGGCCGGGCTGTAGATGGGATCGACCAGATGCTCGGTCACACCAAGGCGCCAGGCGACATCCAAAGTACTCAAGGCCAGGGCATGCGCTGCCTCTGGGGGCAGCTTGAACATCAGGTTGCGCAGAACGTCGTACATGGTATTCATGTGCAGCTTAAAAGAAGGGCGCGCATTCTACCCCTATTGGCATGCACATTGGCATGGCCATCAACACGCTCAGTCCGGCAGGCGCTGCATGTCCTTGAGCCGCGCGCGACCGTCAATCCGGATCAGGAAGCGGCCACGCACACCTTGCCAGGTCAGATAGGGTCGCAGGTTGGTCAGTGGCAGGCTCACCGAGCGCCCGTCACGGGCAATGGCTGAGACCCTGGATGCTGTACCCTTGTACAAGCCCAGCATCTCATCTCGTGACAGCCGGATGTCCACAATCAAGGTCTGTTCTGTCTGATTGTCCTGTGATGTCACCGGCCAGGCACCACCCAATGGTCGCATTGCTGCAGTACATGACAAGCTTAGCGGAACTACGGCAGGCTGTACGCCTTCCAAAGAGCGAGAAATCTCGGGAGCAGAGGATGGATTCAACGGACACCGGCGCCGCCACGGGTCACGAGACGCTGCGCGAAACGCTACGCGCGGCTCAGCGCCACCTAGAAAGCCGCATTGTCGGCCAGGAGACACTGATCGAACGGCTGCTGATGGCACTGCTGAGTGGCGGGCACCTGCTGGTCGAAGGTGCTCCGGGGCTGGCCAAGACCCGCGCCATCAAGGAACTGGCGCAGGTCGTCGAAGGCGACTTCCATCGCATTCAGTTCACGCCCGACCTGCTGCCGGGCGACGTCACCGGGACGGAAGTCTTCCGCCCCGAGGACGGCAGTTTCAAGTTTCAACCCGGCCCCATCTTCCACAACCTGCTGCTCGCCGATGAAGTCAACCGGGCACCGGCGAAAGTACAGTCGGCACTGCTGGAAGCCATGGCCGAGCATCAGGTCAGCGTCGGCAGGCGCACCCTCAGGCTGCCCGAACTGTTTCTGGTCATGGCGACGCAGAACCCCATCGAGCAGGAAGGCACCTACCCACTGCCCGAAGCCCAGCTCGATCGCTTTCTGATGCAGGTGAACGTTGACTACCCGGATGCCAACGCGGAGCGCCGGATTCTGGCGCTGGTACGTCAGGAGAGTCAGGGTGCGACACCGGCACCGCCAGTGCGCCTGAGCCAAAGTCAGATCTTCGCTGCCCGCAGCGAACTGCTGGATGTTTACATGTCGCCGGCGGTCGAAACCTATCTGGTGCAACTGGTCATGGCGACACGAGAACCGGCCGCCTATTCTGCCGAACTGGCCGGCTGGCTTGACTACGGCGCCAGCCCGCGGGCCAGCATCGCTCTGGACCTGTGCAGCCGGGCGCTGGCCTGGCTCAATGATCGCGACTTCGTAACGCCGGACGATGTGCAGAGTGTTGCCCCCGACGTACTCAGACACCGCCTGATCCTGAGCTTTCAAGCGCAGGCCGACAACATCAACACAGATCAGATCATCGACCGGCTGCTGGAGCTGGTGCCGGTTCCATGAACGATCAGGTCATCAGCCAGGCTGCACCGGGCATTTACACGAGCATGAATGACCTGCTGCGACTGCGCCAGCAACCGCTGCCCGCAAGGCCACGGCGCCAGCCGCCCAGTTCTGCGCCCTGGTCCGGCCCTCGAACATCGCGATTTCGCGGCCGCGGCATGGACTTCGCGGAGGTCCGCGCCTACCAGCCCGGCGACGATGTGCGACACATTGACTGGCGCGTGACCGCCCGCAAACAAAAGGTCCACACCAAGGTCTTTCACGAAGAACGCGAGCGCCCGACATTGCTGGTGGTGGATCAGTCGCAAAGTCTGTTTTTCGGCTCCCGGCGCTGCCTGAAATCTGTTGCGGCAGCGGAAACCGCTGCTCTGCTGGCGTGGCAGGCCATGGCCAGACACGACCGCGTTGGTGGTCTGGTCATCGGCAATACAGAGCTCAGCCTGCTGCCACCGGCGCGCCACAGCAGAGCTGTGGTCCGCTTGCTCGAGGTCATCTGCAAGGCCAATCGGGCTCTGCAGCGGGAATCGTCATCGGATAACGGCCCGGCGTTGAGTGATGCCATGCATCAGCTCCGCAAGTTGCGCCCCGTTGGCGGACAGATTTTTATCATCAGTGACTTCCTGAGCCTGGCACCTCTACCGGCGGGCGGACCCGAGATGGACGCGCTGTCGGTACTGGCTGGCCTGACACGACACAACGATGTTTGCTGTATCGGCGTCAGCGATCCGCTGGAAGCCGAACTGCCACCACCCGGTGATTACCAGATTCGACAGGCCAGTCGCCGATTGACGCTGAACACCGCGGACCAGGCGCTGCGTAGCCGCCATCGGGCGCAGTTTGAAGCCCGGCAGAGCCAGCTCGCCGAACGCTGCGCGGCACTGGGCGTTCACTGGTTGCCGCTCTGGACAGCGCTGGATCCCGGCGAACAGCTTGCCGCTGCTCTGAGGATGTGAGTGTGGAATCGGAACTGGCCCAGCTGCGCGGACTCGACCTGCCACCGACACCGGGATTCTGGCCACCGGCCCCGGGCTGGTGGCTGATGCTCGGTATTGTGCTGCTTGCGGGACTGGCCTGGCTCTGGCATCGACGCCGGCAGCAGCGCCAACGTCTGCCCTACCGCCAGGCCCGCATTGCCGTGGGCTATCTTGTCCGGGCGCATCAGGCCGGCGACATCACCGACCATCAATTTCTTGATGAAACCAATGCGCTGCTCAAGCGCCTGTGTATGCATCGCCTGGCGCTGGATCATGCCGCCACTCTGAGCGGACAGGATTGGCTGACTTTTCTTGACGCGCAGTCACGCAGCGAGGCGTTCACACGCGGCGCCGGACAAGCCCTTGGAGAAGCCCGCTTCCAACCCCGGCCGACACCGGATTCAGATGCCTTGCAACAGGCCGTAGACCGCCTGCTGTACCGCTGGGAGCGTGCCTGATGCTGACCTTTGTCTGGCCCCTTCTGTTTCTGGCCCTGCCGCTGCCGTGGCTGGTGCGCCGCTTCCTGCCGTCGGTCAACCGTTCGGAGCCGGCACTTTTGGTACCGGACTTACGTCCCTTCCAGCATTCTGGTGCCGGCCAACGATCCCGGCGAGGCGCGCGCCAGGCACTGTGGTATCTGATCCTGCTGTGGCTGGCCTGGGCGCTACTGGTCACTGCCGCCGCGCGACCCCAGTGGCAGGGTGAGCAGGTCAGCACCACGCTGAGCGGACGTGACTTGCTGCTGGCCGTTGACCTGTCCGGAAGCATGAACATCGAAGACATGTATCTTGGCAATCGTCAGGTCACACGTCTGGAAGCCGTGAAATCCGTGATCGGCGAGTTCATTCGCCGACGCCAGGGAGACCGCATCGGCCTGGTGCTGTTCGGCACACGCGCCTATGTCCATGTACCCCTGACCATGGATACCAATACTGTCATGCAGCTGTTACAGGAGTCGACGGTCGGCATGCCCGGTCCGCGTACCGCAATTGGTGACGCCATTGGCCTGTCCGTGCGTTATCTGCGTGACCGGCCGGGTGATGAGAAAGTACTGATACTGCTGACCGATGGCGCCAACAACTCCGGCCAGCTTGAGCCGGTCAGGGCAGCGGAAATTGCGGCTGCAGAGAACGTTCGGATCCATGCTGTCGGCGTGGGCGGACAACCCGCGCCGGGTTCCGGTGGGTTTCTGGGCGGTGTTCGCGAGCGCACTGCCGAAGTGGACCATGAGAGTCTGGCCCAAATCGCCGAGCTGACCGGCGGGCGCAGCTACATGGCACACAATACAGCGGAACTGGAAGAGATTTACCTGGCTCTTGATCAGATTGAGCCGATCGATGAAGAGGTGCGTACGTTCCGGCAGGTGCAGGCGCTGACCCACTATCCGCTTGGCGGTGCCCTGCTGCTCTACGGCGTCGCGCTGCTGTTTCCGGGAGGCCGGCTGCATGTCTGAATTTCTGGCCAACTTTCACTTTCTGCGCCCCTGGTGGCTGCTGGCTCTGATTCCGTTGTTGCTGGCTGGCTGGTATTTCCTGCGCCAACGCAGATCCGTTAGCCCGTGGCAACGCACGATAGACCCGAAGCTGCTGCCGGCCATGCTCGACCAGGCTGATCAGCCCAGCAGTCCCTGGCCAGGCCGCATTCTGATGGTCAGCGCCCTCAGCGCGGCACTCGCGCTCGCCGGACCAACCTGGCAACGCCTGCCACAACCGGCCGGGGAACAGACCGATGCCCTGGTCATTGTGCTGGATATGTCACTGGCCATGCTGGCCGAAGACATCAGTCCGTCACGACTGGAACGGGCCAAATACCTGGTTGCCGACGTCCTGCAATCACGCCACGAGGGCGAAACCGCGTTAATCGCCTTCGCCGGGGACGCGCACGTCGTTACTCCCCTGACGGACGATGCCAGCACCATTGAGCACATGATGCGCGAACTGCATCCGTCGATCATGCCACTGCCGGGCAGCAATCCCGCGCACGGCCTGAGCATAGCCCGTGACCTGATCGAAAACGCCGGGCTTTCCCAGGCCAGGCTGCTGCTGATCAGTGCCGGTTTCCGGCCAAGTTCCATGACAGACGTGGAAGCCCAGGTCGCCGAGGCCGCCCGGTTTGGCAGCCGGCGCTACCCGATATCCGTTCTGGCCATAGGCACGGAAAGCGGCGCCCCGATCAATCTGGACAGCGTCGAGCAACCACGACGCTGGTTGCAGGGCAGCGGCAACATTGTGTCACGGGTCGACCCGGCACCATTGCAGACATTGGCCCAGCAGGGTCACGGCCACTTTGCGGCACTGACGCGCAGCGATCCGGACATGGCTGCCCTGCTGAACACGCCACTGCCATCACAGGCCGCCGAGGAAAGCGACGAAGCCTTCGATCAGTGGGCGGATCAGGGACATTGGCTGCTCCTCGTGCTGCTGCCACTGGCACTGCTGGGCTTCAGGCGAGGTGCCATGTTGGGACTGGCGATGGTCATTGCCATGCCGGTGCAGGCCGACAGCCTCTGGGATCGCCTCTGGCAACGACCGGATCAGCGTGCCTACCAGGCTCTGCAGGACGGCGACCCGGAGCGTGCTGCAGCGCTCTTCGAACACCCGGACTGGCGTGGCGTTGCCCTATATGAACGCCAGGCCTACGATCAGGCAGCCACACAGTTTTCGCAGTCAATCGGCGCCAGCGGACACTATAATCGTGGCAATGCACTGGCACTTCAGGGACGCCTGGATGCAGCCATTGCAGCTTACGAACGCGCACTGGACCAGGACCCAGCGCACCATGACGCGCGCTACAACCTGAATCTGGTCAGAAACCTCAGGCAACGGCAACAACAGCAGGACGGCGGACAGGATGCCGGTAATGAGCGCAGCAGCAGTCCGGATACCGAAGCTGGTGGTGCCGGCGATGATCTGGCGGGACAGGCACCAAGCGGCCAACCCTTGCAACAGGGTACAGATGGGCCACGGCAAGGTGCACGGCGCGATGCTGACGATGAAGCCGTGCTGGCGGACCTGGCACCCGCACCACAGCCCACCCCGGGGGAGCCGGAGCGCCGGCCGGAAAGTCAGGCCGAGGATGACCTGTCGCACGAACACTGGCTGCGCCGAATCCCAGACGATCCCGGCGGCCTGTTACAGCGGAAGTTTCAGGCCGAGACCAATCGGCGCCTGCGTGACGGTGAGCTGCATGGTCGGGAGGTCACCGAATGGTGATATCTTGCGCCAGTGGCGCCCGATTGCTGCTTATGTTACTGCTGCTGTGCCTGATCAGCACCGGGGCGCTGGCTGAAATCCGCGCGAGTGTGGATCGCACGCAACTGCAGGAAAACGAAACCCTGACCCTGACCTTGCGGGTCTGGGGCGACGCTGACAACGAGCCGGATTTCGGGGTCCTGGCGCAGGATTTCCAGGTGCTCAACCGTCGTGAATCCCGCAGCGATCGGGACCCGGGCAGCAGTGAGGGGTGGCGAGCCTGGACGCTGACGCTGGAACCAAGGCGCAGCGGCAGCCTGGAACTCCCGGCACTTCAGGTGGGCGATCAGGCCAGTGACCCGGTGCGCATCCGGGTCGATGCGCTGGACCCGCGTGCGCGTCAATTCATCGACGACCAGCTCTATTTCGAGACCGACCTCAGCGACGATCAGGTCTATGTCCAGGCGCAGCTGTTGTTTACCAGAAAGCTGGTCTACGGCGAAGGCGTCAATCTGTTCGGTGAACTTCCTGGCCATCCACGCATTGAGCATGCACTGGTGCAACCTCTGGGAGAAGCGGATATCCGCAGCGAATACCGCGACGGGCAGCGCTACCGGATTATTCATCAGCGCTATGCCATCTTCCCGGAACGCAGCGGAGAGCTGGTGATACCGTCGGCATCAATGCGCGGCAGCGCCATCATGCCCTCGAGGCTCGGCTTCAGCGGTCGCCGGGTTCCAGTCAACGCCAGAACCGGGGACATCCGGATACCCGTCAAGCCCATACCCAGTGACTGGCCCGCCGGAACACCCTGGTTGCCAGCAGCTGACCTGGAATTGATGGAGAGCTGGTCCGGCGACAGCCAGCGCGTCAATGACCAAAGTGCCACGTCACGTGCGCTGTTGGTGCGTGCTGAAGGCGCCATGGCGTCCATGATTCCACCGCTACGACCCGAGGCGCCGGATTCGCTTCGCGTATACGAACAACGCCCCTAACTTCATGAGAGCTCCAATCGCAATGGCGTTGTCGGTAGTCGGGTCGAGACTCGAAACCTGCTCGCCCGGGAAGCCGGCAGCGCAGAGCTGCCTGGCATTACGCTGACCTGGTTCGATACCGTCAACGAGCGCATTCGCGAGACACAGCTGCCGCCACGCGTGCTGACACTGGAAGGGCCACCACCACGCAGCCGGGAGGGCATCGGCGGCCGCGGCTCAGAATCCGACCGCCGGGATTCGGCCACGGACCTGCTGCCACCGAGTGCGCAGCGCAACCTGAGTCTGCTGCTGCTGACCTGCCTGGGCATTGGCGCTCTGATCTGGTGGCAGTGGCCGCGTGTACAGACCCTGGTTAGGCAGATACCCTGGCGTAGCCAGTGGCAGAAGATGCGGCATCGTCGCCACCTGAATCAAGCGCGGCGCTTGATGATCCGTCAGCTTCGCGGTGGCGCGAACACGTCGCCGGCAATTCTGCGCACTACCCTGGATCGCTGGCTGGAAGCCTGCTTCAACCTGCCGGCACCGCAGGCCTGGACAGCATTTCGAGCCTTCTGCGACCAGAACCTGGAAGGCCGCCAGGCGCTGCATGCGCTGCAGCGCCGGCTTTACGGGCCGGACCAGGCCGAACTTGACGAGGCCCAGCGCCATACGCTGATCCGCGTTATCGAATATCTCTCCACGCCGCCCAGAAAGCAGCGTCGACATCCTGCTGAGCTGCCGCCGCTGTACCCTTCCGTCAGACCGCGAGGCTGACAGGCCCGCTAAACCGCATCAGCCAGGCTCTTGGTAATCACCTCAAAGACATCCGGCGACAGTGACGGCCGTGCGGCAATGTCGCGCAACACCGCAATCATCTGCTGACGCCTTTCAGGGTCAAAGCGCTGCCAGCGCGTCAGCGGCGTCAGTAGTCGTGCGGCAATCTGCGGATTCGACTGATCGAGCTGTGCCACACAGTCGGCCAGCAAACGATAGCCACTGCCGTCGATGGCGTGAAAATTGATCAGGTTCTGGTTGGCAAAGGCCGCATAGACCGCACGAACACGGTTCGGGTTGCGCAGTTCAAAATCAGGATGTGCGATCAGCTCTCTGACTTTGTCTATCTGACCCGGCACTGCGGCTGCTGCCTGCAACTGGAACCAGCGATCCACCACCAGGCGCTCATCCCGCCAGCGCTGCAGGAAGTCGTCCAGTGCGCCCTGCACCTCGTCCGCCGGCAACAAGTCATACGCGCCACCTTCGATCATGCCGCTGAGCGCGGCCAGCCGGTCCGTAAGATTGTCGGCCGCGCCAAGCTGCTGGCGCAGCAGTGCTACTACGGTGTCACGCTGTTGCGACTGACCGGAGCCGTCTACAGCACCGGCAATCAAAAACCGTAGCGCGAGATTCTTCAGCGCGCGCCGGGCAATCTGTACGCCGTCGGGCTGATAAGCGCCTTGCGGCAGATTATCCTGATAAACAGCCAGCCATTGCGCATGGAGATTACTGCCCAGATGCCCCGCGAGCTGACGTCTGGCCAGGTGCAGTCCATCAACGTCAATCTCATCCGCCTGCTCGTACAGGTAGGCTTCTTCGGGCAAGCTCAGCATGGCTTCCAGCATCGCCTTCTCTTCACCGTCATCAGCAGCATCCAGGGCCAGTGACAACAGATGCGCATAGCGCACCTGATGGTCGGCCAGCGTTCGGGCAGCCCGATCGGGCGCCGTACGCAAAGTCGCCAGCACCTGCTGTTGCAGGCTGTTCATCGCATCCCAACGGCTGAAGCCATCACTGTCATGCAGTGCCAGGAAGCTCAGCTCCTCGGCATCCCGCGCCGTTTCCAATCGAACCGGCGCCGAGAATCCGCGCAGCAGGCTCAGGTGCGGTCGCCGGCTCAGGCCTTTGACCGCCAACTGCGACTCGGGTGATTTCAGATGCAAAATCAACGTGCCGTCAGCCCCCGGGTTTTCTACTTCCGCCGATGCCTCCGTTTCCAGGGTATAACCGTTGGCCTGCCCGGCAGCACCAAGCATGTCCCGGCCATCATCATCGAGCAGCCCGAACGCCAAGGGAATATGAAAGGGTGCCTTCTCCGGCTGCCCCGGTGTCGCAGGACAACGCTGGTGCAAATTCAGCTGCAGGCGGTCGCCTTCAAAGCTTGCTTCCACTGCCACGCGCGGTGTCCCAGCCTGACTGTACCAATGGCGAAACTGCGCCAGGTCCATGTCATTGGCGTCTTCCAAGGCGCGTACGAAGTCTTCGGTTGTCACCGCCTGTCCGTCGTGGCGCTCGAAATACAGATCCGTGCCGCGACGGAATCGATCCGGACCCAGCAAGGTCGCCAGCATACGAACAACTTCTGCGCCCTTCTCATAAACCGTGCGCGTGTAAAAGTTGGAAATCTCATAGTAGCTGTC
>SKXG01000195.1 GCA_007128525.1 Pseudomonadales bacterium
AGCCATGCCGCCACTGTGGACGGCATGGCTTTGCCTCTGTCCACCGAGCCCAGTACGCGGACCCGGTCTCAGGACACCTGGACGTCGATCGTGCGCGGCTTTACCGCCTCACGCTTGGGAATGCGCAGCCTCAGCACGCCGTCACGCGCCTGCGCCTCAATGCGGCTCTCGTCGGCCGACTCCGGCAGGCGGAAGCTGCGGGAGAAGCGCCCATAGCGGCGTTCCAGCCGGTGGACCTTGCCTTCCGTCTTCTGCTCGTACTTGCGCTCACCGCTGACAGCCAGGACGCCGTCATGGAAGGTCACCTGCACGTCCTCGGGACGCATCTCCGGCAGATCGACATCAATTTGATAGGCATCCTCTGTCTCTCGGATGTCTACCGCGGGCATCCAGTCGGCAGACCCCATGGTCTCGCCCCAGACACCCCGTTCACTGCCCAACGGGCGATTTACACGACTGAACAACGCATCCAGCTCACGGGCCGGATTCCAGGCTACCAGGCTCATCTCTCACCTCCTTTATGGTCAGGTCCGTCACGCGACGGGTCTTTCTGTCCCTGACTAAGTGGGGGCGAGCGGCGCGGGTTAAAGCCCCTTGAAGAAAGAATTTTTGCCCCAATATCAGTTGCTTGGCTCGATAACTGTCGGGCCGGCAGCGACCCCGGGGCCACGCGGATCGGCCTTGCCGTAAAACAGCTCGTCGCGCCAGACGATACTGTTGGCATCACCGATACCGCGGCCGGGCGGCAGCCGCAGCAGGCTCGGGTGACCTCGCTCGCGCAGCAGCGCTATGGTGTCCGGTGACAGTGCCCAGCGTTCATGGACGATCCGGTCCGGCCACCACTGATGATGAATGCGGGGCCGGGCAACCGCATCAGCCACACCCATGTGATGATCAATGCTGTTCAGCAGCACCTGCAGTGTGACGGTGATGATGGTGCTGCCACCTGGGGAGCCGGTGACCAGCCAGGGTCGCCCATCCTGACTGACAATGGTCGGCGACATCGAGCTGAGCATGCGCTTGCCGGGCTCAATGGCATTTGCCGACCCGCCAATCAGGCCGTAGGCATTGGGCACCCCGGGTTTGATCGAGAAGTCGTCCATTTCGTTGTTGAGCAGAAAGCCCGCCCCTTCGACGACGATTTTCGAGCCATAGGCCAGATTCAGTGTGGTGGTATAAGACACCGCATTGCCGCTGGCATCCATCACGGACACATGCGTGGTATCGGCCGACTCTTCCGGCCAGTAGCCGGCGCCGACCGCGGCAGAAGCCGTTGCACGCTCCGGGTTGAAATCAGCAAAGCGTTGCCGGGCATAGGCCGGATCTAGCAGGCGCACAAGCGGCACCTCAACGAAGTCGGCATCGCCGAGGTGCATCGCCCGGTCGGCATAGGCACGCCTGGCCACCTCGACCATCAGATGCACTGCCGCCGCACTGCCGTACTCCTTGGCGTTCAGGTCAAAGGGCTCGAGCATGTTCAGCATCTGCTGGATCAGGATGCCGCCGGACGATGGCGGCCCCATGCCATAGACATCATGGCCGCGATAACGGCCTGCAACAGGCTCGCGCCAGACCGAACGATAAGCCGCAAGGTCCTGCTCAGAGATCAGACCCCGACCCCGGGCCATCTCCGCCACCAGCAGATCGGCCGTCTCGCCGGCATAGAAGCCGTCGCGGCCCTGCTCGGCAATGCGCACCAGCGTGGCGGCAAGCGCCGGTTGGCGAAAGTGATCACCGGCTTCATGGGGCGAGCCGTCAGCACGCAGAAACGTCTGCCGGCTGCCCGGATGGGCGGCAAAACGATCGGCAAAACGGGCCAGATCACGTGCCACATCAGCCGGCAGCGCAAACCCTTCCTGCGCCAGGCGGATGGCCGGCGCCAGCACAACGTCACGAGGCAAGCTGCCATGGCGCGCCAGAACACTGAGCAGACCATCAACAGTGCCCGGAACGCCGGCAGCCAGATGCGAACGCGTCGACAACCCGTCGATCAACGCGCCGTCGTCATCCAGGAACATGTCTTGGGTAGCGCCTGCCGGCGCTGTTTCGCGATGGTCGTTCGTCACCACCGTGCCGTCCGCCAGGTGAATGACCATGAAGCCACCACCGCCCAGATTGCCGGCCGTCGGATAGGTCACGGCCAGTGCAAAACCCGTCGCTACGGCGGCATCAATGGCGTTGCCACCCTTGCCAAGAATTTTCGCACCGACCCCAGTGGCCAGCTCGGAACTGCTAACGACGATGCCATGGCGCGACTCAACAGCCCTGTGCGGCGTGGCCTGCGCGGCCAGCGCAAACGCAGCCAGGTACAACGCAGGCAGGTACAACGCAGGCAGGCACAGGAAGGTCAGATTTCGCAGGCCGGCGAACCGGCCTGCAGCCACAAGCCGGCTCCGCCAGCCACACAAGCACATCAGATCTGTTTGTCGCGGCCCGCCCAGTATGGTCCCCGAACCAGCCGCCGCTGGATTTTGCCGCTCGGCAGACGGGGCAGATCATCGGTAAAGTCGATAC
>SKXG01000379.1 GCA_007128525.1 Pseudomonadales bacterium
GCGATGAAGTCAACATGGTGGCCTGCCAGGTCTGCTACTCGCTGTACCGTACGCCAACCAAGATCGCCAGGGTCCGGGCCCAGTCCTATCACAGTCGTGGCGGCTTCTTCACCGAAGAGCACATGCCCATCGACGTGCTGATCAATCCGGAGATCCTGGTTACCGAACAGATCGAGAAGTTGCTGTTCTATCCAGGTACGCTGCAGGTGCTCGACTTTGCCGAAGGCAAGGTCCAGCTGGTGGCGGTCAGTGCGGTCGAAGGCGGGCCGCTGGTCGGCCAGGAACTGCGCTTTTTGCGCGAGCATATGCCAAAGGTGGAGACGCGGGTTGCCGCCATCTTCCGCAAGGGCCGCCCGATTCTGCCGCAGGGCAATACCTTGATTGAAAAAGGCGATGAGGTCTTTTTTATTGCCGCTGCTGAAGACATCAATGCCGTATTGCACGAACTCGGTCGATCCGAGCGCCCCAACAAGCGGGTCATGATCGCGGGCGGTGGGCTCATCGGAGAGCGTCTGGCGCTGGAGATTGAGCACAAGTACAACGTCAAAGTTATCGAGTTCAACCCGGAACGCTGCAGCTACCTGGGTGAGGCGCTGTCGAAAGCCGTGCCGCTGCTCGGCGATGCCACCGACCGCGAGTTGCTGCTGGAAGAGAACATCGAGCATACCGACGTGTTCTGTGCACTGACCAACGACGACGAAGTGAACATCATGTCGTCGATGCTGGCGAAACGACTGGGCGCCCACCAGGTCATCACCCTGATCAACAAACCGTCTTACGTCGATCTGGTGCAGGAGACCAACATCGACATTGCGATCTCACCGCAGATGGCAACCACCAGTTCATTACTGACGCATGTACGTCGGGGTGACGTCGCCCGCGTGCATAACCTGCGTCGTGGTGCTGCTGAGGCCATGGAAACCATTGCACATGGTACGCCGGAGGATTCCAAGGTGGTTGGGCGACGCATACGGGACATTGACCTGCCGCCCGGTACAACTATCGGCGCCATTGTGCGCGGCGATGAGGTTTTGATTGCCCACGACGACACCCAGGTGGAGAGCGACGATCACGTCATCCTGTTTCTGGTTGACAAGAAACGGGTGGCGGCTGTGGAAAAGCTCTTCCAGGTTGGACTGACCTTCTTCTGATGCGACGCTCCATGATCTTTCGCATCACCGGCATCCTGCTGATGCTGATGGCGCTGATGCTGCTGCTGCCGGCACTGATCGCACTGATCTATCAGGAAGAGAGCCTCAGGGTCTTTCTGATTTCATCGGCAATCACGCTGGTCATCGGGCTGGTGCTGACCTTCAGTGTCCGTCATCCCCGCGAACTGCGGACGCGTGACGGCTTTATCGTGACTGGCCTGTTTTATTTTGCGCTGGGACTCGTCGGAGCACTGCCGCTCTACCTGGACCCATTGATCGCCATTTCCTTCACCGACGCCGTGTTCGAGTCAGTCTCCGGATTTACGACGACGGGCGCGACGGTGTTGACCGGCCTCGATGACATGCCAAAGTCCATTCTTTTCTACCGACAGCTGCTGCAGTGGCTTGGTGGCATGGGCATTATCGTCCTCGCCGTGGCTATTTTGCCGATGCTGGGTATCGGTGGCATGCAGCTTTATCGGACGGAGTTTTCCGGGCGGGACAACAAGCTGACACCACGTATTCAGGAAACAGCCAAAGCACTGTGGTACCTCTATGCGTCACTGACAGCGGCCTGTGCCATAGCCTACTACCTCGCAGGCATGTCCTGGTTCGATGCCATCTGCCACAGCTTTTCCACCGTTGCCATTGGCGGCTTCTCCACCTATGACGCCAGCATAGGGCACTTTAACAACAGCGCTGTTGAGGCCGTTGCCATCGTATTCATGGTGCTGGCGGGGATCAATTTCGCCTTGCATTTTTGGGCGTGGCGGAGAAAGAGCCTGATGAGTTACCTGCGGGACTGGGAGGTGCGAACCTATCTGTCAATCCTGGGGTTAGTGGGGGCATCTGTCTTCGGCGTTATGTTGTTGAGTGGAGAGGGCCTCGCCAGCATCCGACCCGTGCTGTTTCAGACTGTGTCGATCGCAACGACAACCGGCTATACAACTGAGAACTTCAGCCAGTGGCCGTCGGCGGCACCCTTCATCCTGATCTTTGCAGCTTTTGCTGGCGGCTGTGCGGGGTCCACCGCGGGCGGGATCAAGATCATCCGCGTGTTGCTGCTGTTTCAGCAAGGGCTGCGCGAAATTCGACGCCTGGTGCACCCGGCCGGCGTCTTCCATGTGAAGTTGGGGCAAGAGCCGGTGTCAGGCCGGGTTATGGAAGCGGTCTGGGGCTTCTTCTCAGCCTACGTGTTCGTATTCGTGGTATTGATGATCGCCTTCCTGGTGCTCAGCGGCACCGATGGCATCACGGGTTTTTCGGCCGTCGCCGCCACATTGACGAACCTCGGGCCTGGACTGGGTGACGTGGCCGCCAATTACCAGGGCGTATCCACTAGCGGCAAATGGTTGCTGATGTTCTCGATGGTCCTGGGTCGCCTGGAAATCTTCACGCTGTTGGTGCTGCTGACCCCTGCCTTCTGGCGCCGCTGATCAGTGGCTTTCAATACAACTTGTCCCAATCATCCGGGCCGCGGCGAAAGCGCTTGTACTCCCACTGATACTGGGCCGGATCGAGCGCCACCAGCTCTTCAATAGCGTGGTTAAGCGCTTTGGCATAAGCCTCGGGTTCCTCGGCCGCGGCCACCGCTGGCAGGACATCAAAGTGCAGGCTGAAGCCGGCGGCGTCCGGCAGCCGCCGGGCGTGACCAAGCACCACCAGAGGCTCGGTCGCTCGAATGACCTTGTGCGCGAGGATGCCAGTAAGCGCCGGGCGGCCGAAGAAGGGCGCATAGACGCCGCTGCGCTGAGAAGGCACCTGATCCGGCAACAGGCCAACCAGCTTGCCTTTTCGAAGGGTTCGATACAGCTCACGAATACCAGTGCTCGTGGTTGGCACCAGGATACTGCCAGCCCGCATCCGGGCATTGCGAATCATGGCATCAAGGGTGGCGACGTTGGGGGGTTCATACATGGCGGTAAGACCGAACCGCTCACCGAGAAACAGATTCACCATTTCCCAGTTGCCGAAGTGGGGCGCCAAGACCAGCACGCCACGTTTCTCGTGCAAGGCATCGGCAATGCGTTGGGCACCGCTGACCTTACGAATCAGGGGTCGCCATGCCTTGACCGGCCAGTGCCAGACGATGCCCATCTCGGTGCTGAGCTGCCCGGTGTGCAGCAAGCTGTCGCGGGCCAGCTGGCGCTGCGCGCGAGCATCGAGATGCGGATAGCAGGTGGCAATGTTGATTTGTGTCACCTTGGCGGCCCGGCCACGCGACCACCAGGCCAGACGTCCGAACAAACGTCCCAGGGCCTGCGCCTGACGCAGGCTCAGCCAACTCATCACACGCAGGATGATCCGCGTCAGCCAGGCAATGATTCGATCACGCAACGCTCAACTCCTGATTGCTGACAGGCTTGATGTCGAGGACAGCCGGTCAGATGATCATTGACCAGCCCCGCCGCCTGCATAAAGGCATAGCAGATGGTTTCGCCGGTGAACTTAAAGCCCAGCGCTTTCAGCGCACGCGACATGGCCCGCGAAACCTCGGTGCACGTCGGCACCTCAGCCAGTGTCCGGAAATGATTGACGCGCGGCCGTTGGGTATTGTCATGGTCTACAAATCGCCACAGAAAGTCAGCCGGATCTTCAGTTTCTGACAGCGTCAGCCAGGCGCGGGCGTTCGTCGGCAAGGCGGCAATCTTGCCGGGGTGGCGAATCATGACCGGATCAGCCAGCAGCTGTTGCTGTTTGCTGTTGCTCAGCCCGGCCAAGTAAACCGGGTCGAAACCGCCCAGGCGGTCGCGAAGGGCTGCCCGTCGATGCAAAATCAGACGCCAGCTCAGACCCGCCTGCATCCCTTCAAGCAGTAGGAGTTCGAACAGGGCATCGGGGTCGCGGCAAGGGACGCCCCACTCATGATCATGGTAAGCCTGATACAGGGGATCATCACCGGGCCAGGGGCAGGCGTTGGACGCAGCTTTCCCGGCCGGCGTCTCGGCACCGGTGCTTTTGACCATAGCTGGCTTTTCCCGCAAGATTTGCGCCCGCGATTGTACTCGACGACACCTGATGAAGCTCGTTCTGCTCGATAGAGATGGCGCGATCAACCGTGACTCTTCCGACTTTATCAAGCACGCTGACGAGTTCGTGCCCATTGCGGGTAGCCTGGAGGCCATGGCGGCACTGTGCCAGGCAGGCTTTCGACTGCGAGTCTGTACCAATCAGTCGGGTATAGGCCGGCGCTTGTTTGACGAGGCGGCGCTGAGCGGCATTCACGACAAGCTCTATCGGCTCGCATCCGCCGCAGGCGCACAGATCGACGGCATCCACTATTGTCCCCATCATCCGGCGGCAAACTGTGATTGCCGGAAGCCTTTGCCCGGGCTGATTGATGCGGCGCTGCGGGATGCCGGCTGTCGGCCGGATGAGGCCTGCGTCATCGGCGACTCCCATCGGGACCTGGCGGCCGGCTGGGCAGCCGGCTGCAGCGCCCTGCTGGTACTCACCGGTAATGGACAGAAGACACTGAAACAACTGCGCACAGACGAAAGTGAGCGCTTGCTTTGCATTCAGCCCGACCTGGCTGCGGCGGCACAGTGGCTGATCGCGCGCAGGGACGGTGCATGAAACTCTGGTACGGCTTTAGATCACTGCTGTTCTATCTGGGCTACATGGTCATTACCATCGGCTGGTTCTTTCCATCCCTGTTGCTGGCCTGGTGCCTGCCCATGCGGGCGCGATTCTTTCTGGTGGCCCAATGCTGGTCCGGTTTAGTGCTGGGTTGGTTAAGACTCACTTGCGGCATTCGCTATGTCGTAGAAGGCCAGGAGCACATCCCTGCAGAACCCTGTGTGGTGCTGTGTCGACACGAAAGCACGCTGGAAATCCTGTTTCTACAGTGGTTATTTGCACCGCAGGCGACGCTGCTGAAGCGGGAACTGTTGAAGATCCCATTCTTTGGCTGGGGGTTGCGGCTGGCTCGTCCAATTCCAATCGACCGCAGTGATCCCAGGTCTGCGCTGCGGACGCTGATCCGCGTTGGCAGGCAGCGACTCGACGAGGGGCTCTGGGTCGTGCTGTTCCCGGAAGGCACCCGGCTGCGTCACACCGAGCGCGCCCGCTTCCAGAGTGGTGGCGCAGCGCTGGCCGAGGCCAGCGGCCGACCGCTGCTGGTGGTCAGTCATGACGCCGGTCGCTACTGGCCGGCTCGGGCGCTGGTGAAGTACCCGGGCACGGTTCGGGTGCGCGTGACGGCGCCGATCTATCCGCAGGACGACAACAGCAAGTCATTGAATCGCAAGGCTATGGCACGAATGCAGATGGAACTCGACGCCCTGCAGTGCGCGGCCGGCAACGGCCAGCCAGGCGCTCCGGCGGACGCAGGCGCCCAGCGCTGACGCCTGAGCCCGCCCGGCAGGCGTCAGATGTCCAGGTTGACGACGGCCAGCGCGTTGGTTTCGATAAACTGACGTCTTGGTTCGACGTGATCACCCATCAGGGTCGTAAACAGGTGATCGGCGGAGATCGCATCATCGATGGCCACCCGCAACATGCGTCTTGAGGCTGGGTCCATCGTCGTCTCCCACAGCTGGTCCGGATTCATCTCGCCGAGACCCTTGTATCGCTGGATGTCGACACCGCGCTTGGCCTCGGACATCAGCCAGCCCAGCACTTCAGCAAACTGCCGAACCGGGAACTGCTTGTCACCACGGACCAGGCGGGCGCCGGGCTCAATCAAGCCATGCACGCGTCCGGCCATGGCATGAATCGAGCGATAGTCTGTGGACAGGAAGAAATCCTGATTAAAATCATAGACTTGCTCAACACCTCGGTGGGTGAGACGAACACGTGGCAGGTACAGTTGGTGCTCCTGGTCAAAGCGCACCTCAACGCTGCTGGGTTCTTTTTGTTCCGCGGACAGCCTGTCGGCCAACACCTGGCACCAGGCCTGCACGCTGGCCTGATCCTTCATCGAATCCGATGCCAGAGGCGGCGCTTCCAGCATCAGGGTGGTAATGGCTACCGGATACAGGCGTGAGAGAGCATCGAGCCGCACCATCACCCGCCGATAATCCCGGACCAGTTGCTCGAGCGGCTCCCCTTTGATCGCCGGCGCATTGGCATTGACGTAGAGTTCCGCGCCATCGAGGGCATTCGTCAGGAAGTAGTTGGCGAGCTCCTCGTCATCCTTCAGATAGGTCTCGTTGCGTCCACGCTTGACCTTATACAGCGGTGGTTGGGCAATAAAGACATAGCCGCGTTCAATCAACTCCGGCATCTGGCGGAAGAAGAAGGTCAGCAGCAGGGTTCGAATGTGTGAACCATCGACATCCGCATCCGTCATGATGATGATGCGGTGATAACGCAGCTTGGCCAGATCGAAATCGTTGCGTCCGATGCCACACCCCAGTGCGGTTACCAGGGTGCCAACCTCCTGAGACGACAACATTTTGTCAAAGCGCGCCTTCTCAACATTCAGGATCTTGCCTTTCAGCGGCAGAATGGCCTGCGTGCGTCGGTCCCGGCCTTGCTTGGCAGAGCCGCCGGCGGAGTCGCCCTCCACCAGGTAGAGCTCTGACTGGGCTGGATCCTTCTCCTGGCAGTCGGCCAGCTTGCCCGGCAGTCCGGCAATATCCAGGGCGCCTTTGCGCCGGGTCATTTCCCGGGCCTTTCGCGCCGCTTCACGAGCGCGCGCAGCGTCCAGCATCTTGGTGACGATACTGCGTGCATCTTGCGGATTTTCCACAAGAAATTCGGAAAACTGGCGGTTCAGCTCCTGCTCTACCGCAACTTTGACTTCGCTGGATACGAGCTTGTCCTTGGTCTGTGATGAGAACTTGGGGTCCGGCACCTTGACCGACACGACGGCCGTCAAACCTTCCCGCGCATCATCCCCGGTGGTGTTGACGTTGACCTTCTTCAGCAGCCCTTCACGCTCAATGTAGGTATTCAGGGTGCGGGTCAGCCCGGCGCGGAAACCCGCCAGGTGCGTACCTCCATCCCCTTGCGGGATGTTGTTGGTGTACGCGAACACCTGCTCCTGAAAACTGTCGTTCCATTGCATCGCCACCTCGACACCAATGCCGTCTGGCCGGTCAACCTGGCAATGAAAAACCTTGTTCAGCGTGGTCTTGGCAGCATTGAGGTATTCGACGAAGGCGCGCAACCCGCCTTCGTAGACGAACTCGGCCTGCTTACCGGTACGTTCGTCGAACAGTACGATTTTCACCCCGGAGTTCAGGAACGCCAGCTCCCGCAAGCGCTTGGCCAGCAGGTCATAGTGGAATTCGATGCGTACAAAGGTCTCGGCGGAGGGCTTGAAGTAGCACTCGGTGCCCCGCTTGTCGGTTTCCCCGACCACGGCCAACGGTGCCTGGGGAACACCATGGTGATAGATTTGCTGATAGACCTTCTGATCACGTCGTACTGTCAGGCGCAGTTCCTCAGACAGCGCATTGACCACGGAAACGCCCACACCATGCAGGCCACCGGATACTTTGTAGCTGTTGTCGTCGAATTTGCCGCCAGCGTGCAGGGTGGTCATGATCACTTCGGCAGCAGACACGCCTTCTTCTGAGTGTATGTCGACTGGAATACCCCGGCCATTGTCCTTGACCGTAATGGCTTCTTCCGGGTGGATGATGACCTGAATCTCATCGCAGTGTCCGGCCAGGGCTTCATCTATGGCGTTGTCGACCAGTTCCTGCACCATGTGATGCAGTCCAGTGCCATCCTCGGTGTCACCAATGTACATGCCAGGCCGCTTACGGACCGCGTCGAGCCCTCGCAGAACCTTGATGCTGCCTGAATCATAGGTGTCATTCGCCATATTCGTTCCTCAATAGGTCATTGACCAGTCGCCGCACGCTGGCAGATTCCGTGTTCCACGTGGAACACCTGGCGCTTTGTCGGGCTGAATGAACTGCCCAGATCTGGCGCCGCAAGGGCGGTCGCCAGCACCTGGCTGCCGCTCTCGGCTAGTACTTCGAAAAACCGCCGACTGTGCGGGCCGTCCAGCTCTGCGCCCAGATCGTCGATTAAAAAAACACTGTTCATGCCCGTCTCGGCAGCTGTCAGCTGCGCTTGGGCCAAGTGCAGAGCGCTGGCCAATATCTTCGCCTGTCCTCGAGAAAGCGCGACGCTGGCGGCTTCTTCCGCCAGGCGCAGTCGCAGATCCGCACGATGTGGGCCATAGGCTGTCAGGCCTGATTTTACCTCTCTATGGCGGCTCGCAACCAGCACTTCCGCCAAAGCTTTCTGGGCCGGCCAGCCGGGATCCAGTGAGACCGCAATATCAAGCTGCGGTGCCAGGTCGGCCAACAGTATTTGCAGGCGACTGCTGAGGCGTTCGACATAAGTCGCGCGCAGTGCCGAAACCGTCTCCGCGGCCGTAATCAGGGCACGGGTCCAGGTCTCAAAGTCGGTGCCCAGACGATCCAGGTGCCCGGCTGCCTGACGCAGCAGGGCGTTGCGCTGGCGTAGTGCGCGCTGATAACCACGCAGCTCATCCAGATATCGATGTTCCACGTGGAACATGCCCCAATCCAGAAAGCTGCGCCGCAAACTCGGCTCACCGAGCACCAGGGACGCTGATTCTGGCAGCATCAGCTGCACCGGCAGCAGTCGCGAGACCGCTGACAGCTGACGCTGCACCTCACCGTTGATCTTTAATGTGGCCTGATTAGAGCGCTGGCGCCGCATGCCGACCTGAACATCACCGCGCGACTCCAACCACAGCCGCGCACGCACCAAGAGATCTTCTTCTCCCCAGCAGATTACAGGCCCGACCCGGGCGCTTCGAAAGGATCGGCCTCGCGCAAGCAGATAAACACTCTCAAGAACCGACGTCTTGCCCGCCCCGTTAGGCCCCACCAGCAAATTCAGTCCAGGCGCCAGCTCAATCTCCAACGCCTTCAGGTTGCGACAGCCAACAACCTCGAGCGTCTCCAGACGCATGCTGCTCAGAGCCGCATAGGCATAACGATGTACAGTGCGTCACTCTCGTCTACCGCCTCTAGCAGCGCACTGCCATTGGCGTCCGATATGCTGAACCTGACCTGTTCACTGCTCACCACGCCGAGTACGTCCAGCAGGTAACTGACGTTGAAGCTCATCTCCAGCTTGTCCCCGTCGTAGTCGACGGGCACCACTTCCTCCGCCTCATCCTGCTCCGGGTTGTTCGCCTGAATCGTCAACTGGCCTTTCTCCAACAGCAGCCGGACCCCGCGATACTTCTCATTGGACAAAATCGAGGCCCGCATAAAGGCCTGCTTCAGCGTCTCCCGATCCGCGCCAAAGCTTCTGCCGCAGTCTTTCGGAACTACCCGCTCGTAGTCCGGGAAGCGACCGTCTACCAGTTTTGTCGTCAACGCAAAATTGCCCACCTGCGCTTTCAGGTGATTTCGGCTCAAGCTCACCGTCACCGGTTCATCCCCGTCACCAAGCAACCGGCCCAGCTCCATCACCCCCTTGCGTGGAATAATGACCTGCGTCCGCTCTATCCCACTGACCCCTTCGGCGCGGGTTGCGATCGCCATTCGGTGTCCGTCGGTGGCTACGGCCCGCACCCGACTGCCGTCCACCTCAAGCAGCAAACCGTTGAAGTAGTAGCGGACGTCCTGCTGCGCCATCGAAAAACTGGTCTCGTCGATCAGGCGCTGCAATTCAGCCTGCGCCACCGTGAACTCGACATCAGCAGCCGCGCCTTCA
>SKXG01000084.1 GCA_007128525.1 Pseudomonadales bacterium
CGGCGAATCGCATGTTCCGGAATCTCAAATCCACTTGTCTGGTTCCATCGCGAAACTCGCAATGGCATTCAACGTTCACTGTCGCGCGGTTAATTGCAGCTGTTGGCCCGCCAGCGACAGATCAGGGCGCGAAATATTGCGCCTGAGAAAAACAACTGTCAACGAGAATTTGGCAGACCGTTGAAAACGGTCGGCTTTAGCCACGCCATAGATGGCTTGACCCTAGTCTTGATCTACATCGGAGAAGATCACGCCGTCTCTGGAGAAGGCGTTGGGCATGACGCTGAACAGCGTCTCGACACCCTCCAGCTTCGACAGCTGATGCGCGAAGATGAACCCACCATCGCTGACCCGCGCCCCCAAAACGCTGCCTTCGAGGTCGGCCTCGAGCAGGTTGATCTGGCCGCCACGGAAGGCGTGCGCGGCCACATCGCGACTGTGCAGCTGCGCGCCATGTGCCTCAACCAGACTGACATTGTCTGCCAGGATGCCGACACCACCTGTGCCGGACAGGTTCGCAGCGCGCACATCGATACGCGAGGCACGTCGCGCCCAAACACCGATCTCACCACCGGTAATAGTGGCTGACCGAAGATTGGCGTCACTCATATGACGCGCATGCAGTCCCCAGCGGGTGCCCTGCAAGGTGCCAAACCGTGCGCTCAGGGTTGAGCCGTTGTACACGGTCGCACCGTCACGATAGCCGGTAAAGCCGCCGTTCGGCGTAATGACTGCACTTGAACCTCGATTCAACAACAAGCCCACGGCCCCATGCTCATTGGCCGCAGTGTCCTCGCTGGCAGGCACAGGTGCCTGCTCGAACAGAACGTCTATCAGCGGCGTGCGGCTGCCGCGCTGGGCATTGATGAAGGGCACACTGTCGCGGTCGTCGTCGGCATGCTCGAAGCCGCTAATGTCCACAGTCACGGGCTCAGGGCCGCTGAGCCTGATATGGGACAGGTCCATGCTGTACAGGTGCACCTGCTCGTTCAACACCGTACCTGGCAGGATACGGATCTCGATACCGGCATCAGTGCCAGTAAACCGATGACGCATCCCCGAGGCGACGCCAAGCGCCGCATTCAGGCTCAGGTAATCGCCATCAGCACCAACGGTCAGGACCAGACTCTGGTCCACCAGCCGCAGACTGGTGTCCGCCGCCTCGGTCGCTTCCGTGGCCCGCAACCGTTGTACCTCTTCCGGCAACCAGGCCGATGGCAGCAACAGCAGTGCCAGCGTCAGTAGCAGCGCAATGCTCAGCAACAGCAGCAAACCCTGCTGCAACGCCAGGCCACGGTGCTGCGTTGGCTGCAACACTGGCTTCTCAAGGTCGGACATTCGAGGCTCCAGTCTTCGGGCGGAGCCAGTGTACGGATGGCTTTGGATGACGACAACAACAGCACGTCCAACAGCAACCGCTGTGATGACAACATGCAGATTCAGGCGCTGTCGCTTCGCGACTCCGCTACCGAGACGTTTAGCTCAATGCTCTGCAACAGATTCCGCAATGCTTCGACACGAACAGGCTTGGCAAGATACTCATCCATACCCGCAGCCAGGCAGGCTTCCCGGTCACCGGCCATGGCATTGGCCGTCATCGCAACAATGTAAGGCTGTTGGCCGGGCAGCGCGCGAATGGCAGCAGCGGCCTCCAGACCATCCATCTCAGGCATTTGTACGTCCATCAGCACAAGGTCAAAAGGGACCGCCTTGACCAGAGCGACAGCCTCCACGCCATTGCTCACCACTTCAGCCTGATACCCCAGCTTCTTCAGCATGCGCAGCGCCACCTTCTGGTTAACCAGGTTGTCCTCGGCCAGCAGGATGTGCAAAGAACCCGCAGAGTCCGCTTTTGTATCCAGCTTCGACAGCGCAGGCTGTCCTGCAGCACGCGCTTCAACCTCTGCGTCTGCGTCCGACAGCAGCAGGCGCTGAATAACGCGCTTGAGCGCGTAGCGTTTCACCGGCTTGCTGAGCGAGGCGTCAAACGGATGCTGTCCCAGTGGCGCTTCAAAGTCGACAGAGGTCAGCAGCAGAATTGGCGGGCAGTCGCGCAGCCGAAAATGCATCAGCCGGGCAAGATCGACCCCATCCATTTCCGGCATCTGGTAGTCCGTGATAATCAAGTCAAAGGGCCCGTCGCGATCCAGCCGGGCCACTGCATCAAGCGGGCCACTACTGACCACAACCTGCAGCTGCCACCGCTCCAGCGTCAGTCGCAGTATTTCCAGGTTGGTATCGTTGTCGTCCACCGCAAGTACGCGGTTGCCCTGCAACCCATCCAGCTGATCCGGCTGCGTCTGTGTCTCACCGAGACCCAACGACACATGAAAGCCAAAGGTGGAACCGCGCCCCGGCTCACTGCTGACGTACAGGTCACCACCCATCAACTGAACCAGGTTTCGCGCAATCGACAGGCCGAGCCCGGTACCACCATACTTGCGTGTCGTGGACGGATCCGCCTGAGCAAAGGCGTCAAACAAACTCTCCAGTTTGTCCGCCTCAATACCAATGCCGGTATCCCGCACCAACACGTTCAACTCATAGCCGCCGTGCGGGTTCTGCTTGCCGGACAAGCGCAGATGCACCTCACCGTCCTCGGTAAATTTCACGGCATTGCTTAGCAAGTTGACCATGACCTGGCGTAACCGGTTGGCGTCTCCCATCAGCTCGTCCGGGACTTCGGGCGCGACGTACCCCGTCAGCTCCAGATGCTTGCGGCGCGCGGTCACCGCAACCAGGTCCAGCGCTTCCATGGCCAGCTGTTCCACCGAGAATGCGTGCTGTTCCAGCTGCAGATGGCCGGCGTCAATCTTGGAGAAGTCCAGAATATCGTTGATCAGGGTCAGCAGCGTCTCACCACTGACTCGAATGGTCTCAACATACTCCGCTTGCCCTTCATCAAGCTCGGTATCCAACAGAAGCCCCGTCATACCGATCACACCATTCATCGGGGTGCGGATTTCATGGCTCATGTTGGCGAGAAACTGAGACCGGGCAGCCATGGCTTCTTCCGCCGTCAGCTTGGCGGCGCGGAGCTTGTTCTCCAGCGCTTTGCGATCACTAATGTCTGCAATCCGCACCAATCCGAGGGTGCGCTCATCAGGTCGTATCAAGCGGACGGCGATATCGCCCCAGAATTCCCTGCCGTCCCGGACCCGGACCAGCCGCTCACTGTGCCAGACCCGGTCAGCGCGCAGGGTTTCGAAGAACGGCCCGACCTCGTCGGAATCTATATTTACGAACAGGTCCAGAATGCTGTCGCCCAGCTTTTGGGTGCCAAACACGCTGCGGGCCTGATCATTGGCTCGCAGGATTTCACCACTGTGCGGCTCAACCAGCATAATGGCGTCCGTCGACCCCTCGAACATGCTCGACAGCAGCGACTCATTGACTTTGATTCGGCTCTCCGCCGACAGGCGCAGCATGACGGCAAGACCGATGGTGCCCATCAATGCCAGCAGCACCCAGGAAGCGAACGCGCGCTCCGCATCCAACATGTCGTGATTGATGATATAGAGCAGCTTCAGCCCAACCATCATGCCGACACAGAACAGAATCAGCGACACTCTGGAACGGAACATCATTGCGCAACAGGTGTACATCACGCTGCACACGAGGATTGCGCCAAGCGTGAAGACTTGATCGTGGAGGATCAGCAGTCCAAGCAGGCCATACAGAAAAATGCAGGGTACATGCCAGCGCCAGGGATCGGACTGTACGGCAGCACTGACAAAGCTGAGCAGGACATACAGGTAGCTGGCGCTGACCGCCAGCAGGCGCACTGTCCAGACGAAGTCTGACTCAATACCGACGCCGCGAGCCCACAGGCCAAATACCAGCACCACGCTCGCAGCACCGACGGCAATCAGCCGGTTCAGGCGCAGCTCCTGCACGGCAGCGGAGGCTGGAATCTTCATAACGACGGACTTTCCCGGACTTGCATCTAAAGACCAAGTATAGGAAAGCCCGTCGCGGACACGCCGAGTCGACGCTTAAGGTGTGAACCAGTCCCTGTGATTGAAGATACGATTGGCGCGGGCTTCCCGCTGCTGCGACAGCATGTCATGCGGGAAGCCGGGTTTGATCGCGCTCACAGCGTCCAGGCGTTCCATGTGCGCATCGCTCAGCTCGACGTCCAGACAACCCAGATTGTCCTTGAGCTGCGCGACGGTCCGGGCGCCGATCAGTGGCACGATCAGTGCCGGCCCACGGCGCACCCAGGCAATGGCGACCTGAGTCGGCGTGGCACCGATTTCGTTAGCAATCTCGATAACAACTTCCGCGATTTTCAGGCCGCGCTCGTCGACCTGCCCACGCGCCCGGGCCCGTCCCTTGGTCTCGGGATCCTGGTTGTACTTGCCGCTCAGCACCCCGGACCCAACAATCCCCCAGGGCGTGACGGCCAGATCCAGCGCGCGGGACATCGGCAGTAGTTCACGCTCGACGGTGCGGTCGATCAGACTGTATCGCACCTGCAGGCCGACGAAGCTGGACCAGCCCCGAAACTCGGCCATGGTATTGGCCTGGGACACCACCCAGGCGGGCGTATCGGACACGCCGACATAGAGCACCTTGCCCTGGCGGACCAGGTCGTCGAGCCCGCGCATCACTTCCTCGATCGGCGTCAGATAATCCCGAGCATGCACCCAGTACAGGTCGATGTAGTCGGTGTTCAGGCGCTTCAGGCTGGCATGGACCGACTCCATCATGTTCTTGCGCGAGTTGCTGAACGCGTTCACATCCCGGCCTCGCATCGGCATGGTGTACTTGGTTGCCAACACGATCCGCTCACGGTCCCCAGCCATGAATTCGCCCAGGAACTTCTCGCTGGTCCCGGCGTTATAGCCATTAGCCGTGTCGATGAAGTTGCCGCCCGCCTCACGGAAAGCGTTATAGACCTCCCGACTCTCGTCCTTGTCCACGCCAATGCCCATTTCAGTGCCGAAGGTCATGGCACCCAGCGCCAGCTCCGACACGCGCAGACCACTGTTCCCCAATAGTCGATACTTCATGATGTGTCCCCTGCAACAACGAAAGAGGGCCAGAAAGTACGCCTTTCCGGCCCTCGATGACAAACTTGCCAGCACATCTGTCGAACCATCCGAAGCCCGCAAGCGGGCTTCGGATGGCCTGCCGGATCAGTTGCCGAAGTCCCAGGTCTCGCCTGCGTGATATCGGCGCAGCACGTTCTTCGCGATCAGGATGCGGTGCACCTCATCCGGGCCGTCTGCCAGTCGCAGTGTGCGCGCACCCAGGTACATGCCGGCCAGCGGCAGGTCGCCGGACACACCGGCAGCACCCCAGACCTGAATGGCCCGGTCCACCACGCGGTGGTACATCTCAGGAACGAAGATCTTCAGCGCCGAAATGTCGGTGCGCGGGTCCGCACCACTTTCCATTTTTTCCGCGGTGTGAATCGTCATCAGGCGTGCCGCCTGAATATCGATGTAGGAATCGGCAATGAAACCCTGAATGAACTGTTTCTCTTCCAGCTTCTCACCACCATGCACTTCTCGGCTCATGGCGCGCTCGACCATCAGGTCAAATGCCCGCCACATCGAACCTACCGAGTTCATGCAGTGGTAGACGCGGCCCGCACCAAGGCGATCCTGCGCAGCCTGGTGACCGGAGCCGGTGCGACCAAGCTGATTCTCGCGCGGCACCCGGACGTTGTCGTAGATGATCTCGCAATGACTGGACTCACGTCCCCACACAGGCACACCGCGCACAACCTTCACGCCGGGCGCATTCTTCGGCACGATGATCTGCGTCATTTTGTCGTTGTTGCCGCTCGGGTCGCTGTCATCGGCCGTGCGGCACATGACGATAAAGAAGTCAGCGGCATGGCCGTTGGACGTAAACCACTTGTGGCCGTTGATGACCCATTCATCACCCTCGAGCACCGCACGGGTTTGAATTGAGCGCGGATCCGAGCCGGCGTTGTCCGGTTCCGTCATCGAGAAACCCGACTGCATGGTGCCTTCCGTCAGCGGCTTGAGCCACTTCTCATGCTGTTCGGGTGTGCCGTACTGCACCAGGATCTTCTGATTGCCTGAGTTCGGCGCCACAACGCCAAACAGCGACGCCGCGCCCGGGCTGTAGGCCAACACCTCGTTCATGAAAGCATGTTGCATAAAGGTCAGGCCCATACCGCCAAACTCCTTTGGCAGATGCGGGGCCCAAAGGCCGGCCTTCTTCACTTTTTCCTGGATCTGCGCACGCAGCTCTTTGGCCTCGGCGGCCGTCTTGTTCTGGTCATTGGCCCCGTTGGCTTGCGCCGCCCAGAGCTTGCCTTCAACAGGCAGGATGTCCTTATTGATGATTTCGGCGGTTCCCAGACGAATTTCGTTGATCGAATCGTCCAGCGTCGGTACTGGTTTGACATTCATGGGCATGGCTTTCTCCGCCCTCCTCTGTATCGTCGATGTCTGGTCTATTGGGCCAGCTAACATACTCGGGCCCTGAACAGGCTGCAATCGGCACTTTCCAGGGGGCTATAATCGGAATCCATCAATTTTCAGGAGCGGGCCATGGCCGTACCGCCAAATTCAACAGCGGAACTCCGCTATCCGTATGACGCCCATCCAGCCCCCGGCACCACGATTGAGGTGGCCCCCGGCGTGCGCTGGCTCAGCATGCCCATGGGCGGCTCGCTGAACCACATCAACCTGTACCTGCTGGAAGATGACGCCGGCTGGTACGTGGTCGACACCGGGCTGCACAACGAAGAGGTCGAACGGCTGTGGCACACGCTGTTTCAAGGTGACATGGGCGGGCGACCCGTTCTGGGCGTGATCTGCACGCACATGCACCCGGACCACACCGGCCAGGCCGCGATGATCACCGAGCACTTCCAGTGCCCGCTGCTGATGACCCAGCTCGAATTCCTGCACACCCGGATGATGGTGGGTGGCGGTGGCGGGCCGAGCCACATGCTGAACTGGCAGGGCCGGCGTCACTTCCAGCGCGCCGGCATGGACATGAGCTTCTTTGCGCAGATGGAGGCCATGTGGCAGGCGCGCATGGAAGAAGCTCGCCAGAAGGCTGATGCGACGGCGCAGCCGGGTTCAGGCGGCGGCCCCATGGGCATGCCCTTCCCGGCCAGCTATCAACGCCTGGTCGATGGGCAGATCCTGCAGATCGGCGGCAATGAATGGCAGGTGCTGGTCGGCGCTGGCCACTCACCGGAACACGCCTGCCTGTACTGCCGTCAGCTCGGTGTACTGATTTCCGGCGACCAGATCCTGCCGGTCATCACGTCCAACGTCAGCGTTCAGCCCACGGAACCGGAAGCCAACCCCTTGCGCATCTGGCTCGACGCCCATGACCGATTCCTGGGCGTGCTGCCACCCGAAACCTTCGTGCTTCCCGCCCACAACCTGCCGTTCTACGGGGTGCGTGAACGGCTCAGACAGCTCATCGTGCACCATGAAGACCGTATGCTGGCTGTTGAGGAAGCCTGTGCCGAGTCGCCCAGAACAGCAGCCGAGCTACTGCCAGTGCTGTTCCGGCGCGAACTGGAGCCCATGCAAAAGATGATGGCCCTGGGCGAAGCCATTGCTCACCTGAACCTGCTGCGCCACCGCTACCGGCTGGAGCGGGAGCTCGGCGAGGACGGCGTCTATCGCTATCACTCAATCGACCCGACGCTGCCGCGGCGGCTGAATCCGAAGGAGCATGAAGACCCGGAAGACGCACCCATGTTTATATGAGCGCAGGCTATACGAGACCACAGCAATATAACGACAGGTTAGCTAACCAATTGATATCCGGGCGCTATCCAGCGCTTTCAGCGCTTCCGGCACGCTTGTCCGGCACGCCCGGGCTGGGTAAGGTTGCGCTATTTCACTGACGACAGTCATAAGGAGCACCCATGGGGATTGGAGAGGTACTGCGCACAACAAAGGAGATGGGCGGACTGCTCAAGCTCATCAAATACGCGAACCCGCAACGCAATGATGCAGCCAACTGCCTGGGTACCCAGCTGGCCCGTAATGCCGCCGAGTTTGGCGATGAACGCGCCCTGATCTTCGAGGGCCGTGATATCACCTGGCGCGCCTACAACGAGCTGGCCAACCAATACGCCAACGCCCTGAAGGCCGATGGCATCGGCAGCGGCGACACCGTCTGCATCATGATGGAGAACCGCATCGAGTTCCTGGCGGCCCTGATTGGCGTCAACAAACTCGGCGCCACGGCCGCGTTGATCAACACCGGTCTCACCGGTACGCCTCTGATTCACTGCGTCTCCAGCGTGGAATCAAAGAAGGTGATTGTCGGCACCGAGTGTCAGCAGGCCATTGCCGAGGCCTTGCAGGACATTCCGCTCAAGGCTGGCGAGGACTTTCTGGTGATCAAGGACAAGGCCGAAGACAGCGTGCCGGACTGGGCCCGCGACTTCGATCAGGTCGCCAGCGACGCCAGCAAGGACAATCCGCCGGAAACCGAGCAGATCGATCCCCAGAGCCCGGGCCTGTACATCTTCACGTCAGGCACCACCGGCCTGCCCAAGGCAGCCATCGTCTCCAACCGGCGCTTTATGGGCTCTGCCGTGGCTGCCGGCAAGATCGGCCTGCGCTGCGGGCGCGGCGACACCATTTACCTCTGTCTGCCGCTGTACCACCTGACCGGCCTGATGCTCGGCTTCGGCGGCGGCCTGACGTCCGGCTCGACCATGTTCATCCGACGCAAGTTCTCGGCCAGCAACTTCCTGCCGGAAATTCGCGAGCACAACTGCAAGGCGATGGTCTACATCGGCGAGATGTGCCGGTACCTGATGAGTTCCCCGGAAAAGCCGGACGATGCCGACAACCCGCTCAAGAACATCATGGGCAACGGCTTGCGTCCGGACATCTGGATTGACTTCAAGCAGCGCTTCGGCATTGAGCGTATTGCCGAGTTCTACGGGTCCAGCGAAGGCAATGTCGCCTTCCTGAACCTGCTGAACAAGGACAAGACCATCGGCTTCTGTCCGGCACCATATGCCGTAGTCAAGTACGACGTCGACAACGACGAAATCGTGCGCGATGCCAATGGCCGCTGCATCAAGGCGGGCAAAGGCGAAGCCGGCCTGCTGATGGGTAAGATCACCGAAAAAACCAAATTCGAGGGCTACACCAGCAAAGAAGCCACCGAAAAGAAGATCGTCCGCAACGCCTTCGAAGAGGGCGACGCCTGGTTCAACACTGGCGACCTGATCAAGCGGGTTGATGTCGGATTTGCCTTCGGCATACCGCACTTTCAGTTCGTCGACCGGGTTGGTGATACCTTCCGCTGGCGTTCAGAGAATGTCTCGACCAACGAGGTCGGCGAGATCATCAACCAGCACCCGAAGATCGAAATCACCAACGTCTATGGCGTCGAGATCCCGGGCACAGAAGGCCGGGCCGGTATGGCGTCACTGGTGCTGAAGGAAGATGCCGGCGATCTCGACATGGACGAGTTCGCGCAGTTCGTCAACAAGGAGCTGCCCGCCTTCGCCCGCCCGGTGTTCGTCCGCATACAGCGTGAACTGCAGGTGACCGGCACCTTCAAGCTGCTCAAGGGCGACCTGCGCAAGGAGGTCTACGACATCGATGCGGTTTCCGATCCCATCTATGTCATGAAGCCCGGCAGTCAGCAGTACGAAAAGCTGGATCAGGACTTCTATCAGAAGCTCAAAGACGGCTCAGCCGGCTTCTGATCGTCCCTCTGGCACCAAGCGCCGGCCCATCCGGGCCGGCGCTTTCAGCTTCAGACAAACCTCACTCTTCCACTTCAGGCTGCCGCCAGGTCAGCCTGTCACCCGGCACAA
>SKXG01000390.1 GCA_007128525.1 Pseudomonadales bacterium
CGCAAGCCGTTGAGTGACAGCAAGATCGCGGCGATACTCAAGGAGCAGAACATCGAAGTTGCCCGGCGCACCGTAGCCAAGTACCGGGAGCTGATGGCCATTCCACCGTCCAACGAACGCAAGCGCCTGCTTTGAGGTGAACGGCGTGAGGTAGACGGCCTAAGACGGAGTGCCAACCTTTACACCATAAGGACTGGCACGGATTGCAGCCGATCGATCAGAGGCTCAGACTGAACCTGTCTGCCACACAAATGGCGTCAACGAGGAGAGTGTTCCCATGCAGTTGAACATCACTGGCCACCACGTCGACATGACGGACGCGCTGCGCAACTATGTCACGGACAAACTTCAGAAGATCGCACGACACGACGACCAGATTACCAATGTCCACGTCATCCTGAGCGTGGACAAGCTGCAGCAGAAGGCCGAAGCCCGAGTCCATACCACGGGCGCAGAGTTGTTTGCCGATGCGACCGAACAGGACATGTATGCCGCCATAGACGCGCTGGTGGACAAACTCGACCGCCAGGTCGGCAAGCACAAAGGCAAGATCGCGGCGAGAAAACACGACAAGCCGGATCTGCCACTGAACTGAATCCATGACGGCTCTAAATGACATCCTGGATCTGAGCTGCGTCGAAATCGATGTCGACGCCAGCAGTAAAAAGCGGGCCATTGAGCGCGGCAGCGAGCTGATTGCCGATGCGCATATCGGCGTCAACCCCAGAGCGCTGTTCGAACAGCTGATGGCCCGCGAACGGCTTGGATCGACCGGGCTGGGTGACGGCATTGCCATTCCGCACTGCCGCAGCGATGCCGTCACCGAGATTGTTGGCGGGCTGTTGCGCCTGGCACAGCCGATCAACTTCGATGCGCCCGATGACGACGACGTAGACCTGATATTCTGCCTCGTCGTACCCAAGGACGCGCAGGACATGCACCTTAAGATTCTGTCCAGGCTGGCCAGGATCTTCAGTGAAGCCACCAACCGGGATACGCTGCGCGCCGCCCCAACAGCACAAGCACTGTTTGATGCCTTTGACGCCATGTTGCGGAGTGCTGGTGGCAGCGACTGATGGCCAACGCCGGCACCGCCATGAAGCTCGTCATCATCAGCGGCCGCTCAGGCTCTGGCAAGAGCACAGCACTGCATGTCCTGGAAGACGCCGGCTATAACTGCATAGACAATTTCCCGGCAGGGCTGCTGCCCGCATTGGTACACAATGCCCTGGGGCTGCAAAGCCAGCGTCCGCAGCCGCTGGCCGTCAGCGTCGATGCCCGGAATTCCCCCGAACACCTGCAACGCTTTCCGGAAATCCTGCTGTCCCTCGAGCGCATGGATCTGGATGCCGAGCTGATTTTCCTGGATGCCATGAGCCCGACGCTGGTCAAGCGCTTCAGCGAAACGCGGCGTCGCCACCCGCTGACCAACAACCAGATGGATCTGCGCCAGGCCATCGAAGCGGAGCGCGACATACTGGGCAGCATTGCTGACCTGGCAGACCTGTACATCGACACCACACAACTCGATACGCCGGGCCTGACGGACCTGATCAATGCCCGAATTGTGCGCCGCAGTGAGCACCGCATTTCCCTACTGTTTCGCTCCTTCGGCTACAAGTTCGGCGTCCCGGTCGACAGCGACGTGGTGTTCGATATCCGCTGCCTGTCCAATCCCTATTGGATACCCGAACTGCGCCCTCTGACCGGGCTGGACACGCGGATTCGCGAGTACTTTGATCAGCAACCGGACGTTGAAGAAATGTTCAAGGATATTCGCCACTACCTGAGCACCTGGCTGCCGCGGTTCGAGCAGAACAAGCGCATCTACATGACAGTCGCCATCGGCTGTACCGGCGGACAGCACCGTTCTGTCTACATGGCGGAACGGCTGGGACAACACTTCGGTCAGGACACCCCGAACGTACTGGTCCGGCACCGGGAATTGCGCAAGGGCTACTTTTGACGGAGTGCCGGCTGGATGCAGGAAGCTGACATACAGATCATCAACAAACTTGGTCTGCATGCTCGTGCAGCGGCCAAGTTCGTCAGCACCGCAAAGCAGTTCCAGAGCCGCGTGCAGGCCTCACTGATCGAAGACGAGTGCAACAGCGACGTGGTAGATGGCAAGAACATCATGAGCCTGATGCTGCTCGCGGCAACTCAGGGTACCTGGCTGCGGATACGCACCGAAGGTGCCGATGAATGCGAAGCGCTCACCGCGATACAAGCGTTGATAGAAGACCGGTTCGAAGAAGACGAATAACCCGCCTGGCGCTCAGGCCGCCGCCACGGTCATGGCATCGATCTGCACCGACCCGGTAACCACATTGGCCTGCCAGTCCACATCGCTACCGAGGCCGACGATGCCCTGCAGCATGTCTTTCAGATTTGCGGCGATGGTCACTTCCTGCACTGGAAACGCGATCTCACCCTGCTCGACCCAGAACCCGCTGGCACCCCGCGAGTAGTCACCGGTGACCAGGTTGACGCCTTGCCCC
>SKXG01000137.1 GCA_007128525.1 Pseudomonadales bacterium
GCCATGAGCTGCGGACGCCCCTGGCCACGATTGTTGGTTACAGCGAGATGTTGCAGGAAGCCGCTCAGGTCGAGAACCGCACTGAAGATGAAGCTGATCTGCGTCGGATTCAGGGTGCCGGCGCTCATTTGCTCGGGCTGATCAATCAGGTCCTGGACCTGGCGAATGTGGAATCGGGTGATCTGGATGTTCACATCGGCGAGGTCTATCTGGGTCGTATGCTCGCGGACTTGAGGGCTATCTGTGAACCACTCATCGCACAGCATGGGAATCAGCTGGAGATGCAGGGTGAGGCCTCAGGGCCGGTGTATACGGATGAGATGAAGCTGCGTCAGATTCTGCTGAATCTGCTGTCCAATGCTGCCAAGTTCACGCGGCAGGGCACCGTCTCACTACACTACCGAGTCACATCAGACTGGCTCGAGATTGAGGTGCGGGATACGGGTATCGGCATCGCGCCCGAGGCGCAGTCTCGCATTTTTGAGGCGTTTACCCAGGCTGACAGCCGCTTGACTCGTGCCTATGGTGGTACCGGGCTTGGACTGGCCATCTGTCGCGGCTTCTGTGAGCGCCTGGACGGACAGATCTCCGTCGACAGCGCACCGGGTAAAGGGGCCACTTTCCGGGTCAGACTGCCCAACGAGCGTTCGGATGCGCGCCTGCTGGCTTGACGCGAACTTACTTTTTGCTGCATTAGCAGTCACACTTGCTTGTCGAATCTGTAGTATGGTGCGCGTCGAACAGAGGCACAATGACGCCATAGCTGACTCTAACGCCACACCCAAACCCTGGTACCCGAAGCTGTATGCCGCATCATATTTTGCTTGTTGAAGATAACGAGCTGAACCTCGACATGCTCACCCGACGCCTGGAGAGGCTGGGATTTCAGATTTCACACGCTGTAAACGGGCGCGAAGCAGTGGATCAGGCGCGCGCGCTGCGCCCAGATCTGATTCTGATGGACATCAATATTCCGGTGATGGATGGCTACGATGCGACGGTAGAGATTCGGCAGACGCCGGCTACAGCGGATATCCCCATCATCGCGCTGACCGCCCATGCCCTGCCGGAAGATGAGAGTCGCGCCCGCGCCGTGGGCATGAACGACTTCGCAACCAAACCAATCGACTTTCAGGGTCTGATCGACAAGATCAACGCCTGGCTGATAGGTGCCGGACCCGAGCGCTGAACCGGCGCTCAGGGCAAAGCCAGCTCGCCACTGTGCCGAAACGGGATGCTCGGCGGAATACGCCGGTCCAGGTGCAGTCGACCCTGAATCTGGTAGGGTATCGGGCCGCCGCGCTGCAAGGCAGGGAGCTGCTGTAGCAGGTCGAGCACACTGGTGCTGACCGTCACGCTGGTCTGGGCCTCGCCAAGTGCTGGCAGCCGGATCGCCTGACTACTGACCCCTGAAGCCAGTCGTCGGCCATTGACCATCAAGTCAAAATCCAGCCCCGAAATGGTCAGCGCCTGGTTGGCCTGATTGATCAGACGCAGATCGACTCGCACCCGCTGTTCCAGCAGTGTGCCTGGCATGGGCTCGAGCCCGGTCAGGCGAACCTCAGGTGGCGTCAGGCTGACGCAGCCCACCAATACCAGAACGCCAAGCATCAGTGTACAAAGGCGATGCAGCTTGTGGTTGTCCTGGCGCATGCGGTGTCTCCGGTAGTCAATATTGCTGGGTCAGTAGCGTCGGCCGAGGTCAATAAAGAACTGGCCACGTCCGGTACTGGCCTGCGCGTATCCGAACACAAAGGGCCCGATCGGCGAGCGGTAGCCGAAGTACAGGGCGGCACTGCTGATGCCGTCATCGAAGCTGATGTCGCTGCGTGACTGCCATACATTACCGTATTCCAGGCTCAGGCCCAGAAACCCTGGCAGCAGGCTGGACTCGAACATGCGCCGCCGCAAGTCTACACCGATAATGGCCAGGTGCTGGCCGGAAAGTTCGTTGCGCCGCAAACCGGACAGGTTGTTGAAGCCCCCGGCCAAATACTGCGCGTGCACGGGTGCATCGCTGCCTGGTGTGGCGGCAATGCGAACACTGGTTGTAATCACGTTGCGGCCACGAGACCTGGAGTTGAGGTAGTCGAGTTCAATCTGATCGAAGCCGTCGTCACTGCCCAGACTTGCGCGCGCCCCACGCCAGTGCAGTTCAAGTGCCGAGCCACGCGCGGGCAGATACCGATCATCCAGGGTGTCACGCCGAACGTTGAAGAACAGTTCACTGCCCGTAAAGCGGTATCCGTCCATGAAGTCGACACCGCTGCCGACGCTGAGTCGGCCATGGTAATACTCATAGCCGGCCTGCATGGCCAGAATCGAGCTGAACTCATGCCCTAAGGCCAGGGATGCGCCCGTTCGGGCATCACGCAGCCGGCCAAGTTGCGTACCATCGTCATAGACATCAATGCTGCGACGAAATCCGTAGGCGCGTGGCAGTGCGAAGTAGCGCTGCTGAGTATCCAGCGGCTTATACAGCTCTGTCGTCAGCGAGGTGTTCTCACCGGATTCACCGACAACGCGCCACTCGGTGCCGAGCGAATCAACATTGGTACGCAGGTATCCGACGCGCAACGCGAATCGGTTTTCGCTCCCGTTACCGTACAGTGAGGCGCCATATTCGATCAGGTTGGGCGTCCGGATGTCCGGCAGGGCATCCACACGCAAACCGGTTTCGCCATCACGCGTGATCAGGTCGTAACGCACCTGTTTGAAGTAACCAGAAGAGTGGATATAACCAATCGCCTCGCCCAGTTCGTCCAGATCGATGGGGTTGCCAAGTTTGACTGGCAGCTTGTGCAGAATGACGGCATCGTCATAATCCGTTTCGTTGTGCAGCTCGACAAAGGCAATCGGGTCATTCACTTTGCTTTGCACCCGGCCAGCCTTGGCGCTCTGGTATGCGGCGTAGTCTTCGTACGAGAGGCTAAGCTGCGCAAGCCGTTCGGACTGCTCGCTGGCTGCCTCACGCCCCAATGGTATGGACCCCGGAGATTCGGCAAAGCCGGTGGAGCTGTATTCATCGCCAAGCGCGGGCTGAATCAGAATGTCCTGTTCACGGAGCAGCTTGATCTGCTCCTGAGTATTGCCGTACACCAGCAGGCGGCTCATTTGCTCGCTGATGTTGGTCAGGTCGAAGATTTCGGCCTTGTCTCTTAGCGGCGCGGCAACGTCAACGGCAATAATGATGTCCGCGCCAAGCGCCAGGGCCACATCAACCGGCAGGTTGCGGGTAATGCCACCGTCGACCAGCAGCTGACCATTGTACTCGACCGGTGAAAAGACCCCCGGCAGCGACATGCTCGCCCGCATGGCCCTGGCCAGGTTTCCGCCTTTGATGACAGTTGCTTCGCCACTGGCCAGGTCGGATGCGACGGCGCGGAAAGGTACGGGCAGGTCATCGAAATCATTGTTGCCGGAGCGGCGGATGGCGATCGCCTGCAGGAACAGCTCGGCATTCTGGCCGGCCAGCATGCCGTCAGCGAGTATGGGACCTTCCCGATTGAAGCCGATTTTGGGGCCGGGCAGACCGAGTTCATCATCGCGCTTGCGCCGGAATGAGCGGTTTTCACGGGCAGTACGATCGCTGAAGACGTCATTCCAACGGATGCCTTCGACCAGCTCGACCAGCTCCAGCGCGGTCATTCCAGTGGCGTAAAATCCTCCGACCAGCGCGCCCATACTGGTCCCTACGACCAGGTCTACCGGCACCCGGAGTTCTTCCAGTACCTCCAGAACACCAATGTGGGCAATGCCACGCGCGCCACCACCACTGAGGACCAAGCCGATGCGGGGCCGGTCTTGCGGCGGGTCCGGTGCTTGTGATGGTGCTGTCTCCGTTGCCAGCCCGCGCTCCGTGTTCTGGTCGCTGGCTTGCACCTGTCCTATCAGCAGGACGCCGCCAGCCAGCCAGAGCAGGGCCGGTAGCAGGGGGCGCAGGCAGATGGAACGGGCGTTGACGTAACGGGAAGACAGCATTCTGACCAGGGCGACTTGGGGCGCAGGCATGAAAACTTCACAGTACTTCTGACTGGGGACAAGATACTGAAGTCTGGTGTCTGTGTCGCGATGGCTCTGCTAGTCTTGGCAGCTTTGATCAGGGGGCTGCCCATGGAAGCGCTGGCTGCAGAGCTATTCGCCTGGCTTGATGCCGTCTCGGGATTCATCTGGGGTCCGTATTTGCTGATCCCGCTGCTGCTGGGTACCGGGGTCTTTCTGACTGTCCGGTTGCGCGGTTTGCAGTTCCGTCGCCTTGGGGCGGGCCTGTATACGGCCTTCATCACCCGGCGTGAGGGCACAGGCGAGGGCGACATCTCGCACTTTCAGGCCCTGATGACAGCACTGGCTGCAACTGTAGGTACGGGCAACATTGTCGGTGTGGCCACCGCCATTGCGCTGGGCGGCCCCGGTGCGCTGTTCTGGATGTGGGTTACAGGTCTGGTTGGCATGGCCACCAAGTACTGCGAAGCCCTGCTGGCCGTGAAGTACCGGGTGGTCAACAGCCGTGGCGAGCAGGCGGGTGGGCCGATGTACTACTTGTCGCGGGCGTTGCCCTGGCCGGAACTGGGCCGGTTGCTGGGCTGGATGTTCGCCTTCTTCACGGCCATTGCCGCGTTTGGCATCGGGAACATGGTGCAGTCTCACGCGGTTGCCGATGCCATGCAGGGTGCTTTCGACGTGCCAACCTGGGTCACCGGTGCCGTCATCGCCGTGTTGCTGGCGCTGGTTACCCTGGGCGGGATACGCAGCATTGGTCGTGTCACCGGCGTGCTGGTGCCGTTCATGATTCTGCTCTATATCCTTGGCGCATCTGTGGTGCTGATCGCCCACTTCGACCAGATTCCAGCGGCCTTCGCCATGGTATTCAGCGATGCCTTTACCGGCACCGCGGCAACCGGAGGTTTCATTGGTGCTGGCCTGGCACAGGCGATTCGATTTGGTGTGGCGCGCGGTATCTTCAGCAACGAGTCCGGCCTGGGCAGCGCCGGGATCGCCGCTGCGGCTGCAAAAACCGAGGAGCCTGGACGCCAGGCGCTGGTGTCGATGACGCAGACGTTTATCGACACCCTGGTTGTTTGCACCTTCACCGGCATTGCCATCATCTGTACCGGTGTCTGGAGCAGCGGTGCCAATGGTGTGGCACTGACCCAGATGGCGATGAATGCCGGCTTGCCCGGTGATCTGGGGGGCATGCTGGTCGCGGTGTCGCTGGCCTTCTTCGCATTCTCGACGCTGCTGGGCTGGTGCTTTTACGGCGAGCGGGCGGTGGAGTACCTGTTTGGCGAAAGCGCGATTCGGCTCTACCGGCTGTTGTTCGTGGTTGCGGCATTCTATGGCGCCATCCGCACCCTGGAATTCGTCTGGACCTTTGCCGACGTCATGAACGGCCTGATGGCCATTCCCAATCTGATCGGCCTGTGGTTGCTCAGTGCGGTAGCGGTCCGTGAGACCAATGCCTTTCTGTCGCGGCATCGCCGCTGAAAGCCCGGCCGGGTGGCCGCTAAGGGTTTCCCCGCTAGGCGACGCCGCCCGCAACAGTTAGAGTGTGCTCATCGGAAGTTGATAGCAGGAGTTTGTCATGGCTTATAAGAAAATCCTTGCCGCGATCGATCTGACGGACGAGACCGAAGACGTGGTTGCACGGGTCAAGGCGGTTGCCGAACAGAACAAGGCCGAGGTCTCGCTGCTGACCGTGGTCCGGCCCATCAACCAGGTGTACGGCGGCTTTGATGTGGCGGCGCTGTCAACCGATGCGGCGCTGATCGAGCGCGATGTCGTCAAGCAGGCGGAAAAGCACCTTGAAAAGTACGCGGAAAAGCTTGGCATCCCGGCGGAGCGCACGCATCTGGGTCATGGCACGCCTTCGCATGAGATCAAGCGGCGTGCCGAGGAGATGAAAGTCGACCTGATCATCATGGGGACACATGGCCGCAAGGGGCTGGGCCTGTTGCTGGGGTCGACGGCCAGCGGTGTACTACACGGCTCGCCCTGTGATGTGCTCACCGTACGCATCAAGTGATGAAACCCATCACTTGATGCCGTTAATGCGGTAAACAAACGGGCCCGTCGGGCCCGTTTTTGTTGGCGTATTCCGGCTGGCCACACTTAATAGGTGTAGACGGGCTCCAGTCCCATGTCCCAGAGAATGACGGTGGCGCCCATTGCCGCCACCAGTGACACCAGTGCTACCGCAACCACCGCGCTGGCAAACAGGAAGCCGCGTTCGGGCTCAATGTTCATGACAATGGGCACACCCAAATAGAGCAGATACACGCAGTAGCAGGCAACCAGCACACCAATGCTCAGATCCAGCCACAGTGAGGGATAGAGCCCCAGAATGCCGCCGAGAAAGAATGGCGTGGCAGTGTAGGCGACGATCAGCACGCCTTTGCCAAAGCTGGAATCAGCGGCATAAGTGCTCGCCATCCAGTGGATCATATAGCTGATAAACAGGACGCCGATCACCATCGCCAGGTAGAACATGGCACAGATGTACAGTGCACTTTCCACCGTAAGGCGCTGGCGCTCCTCCTCCAGGCCGATCTGCCAGCCGACCTGAGTGGCGCCATAGAACCAGCTCAGCGCCGGTATCAGCGCCAGAATGAGTGTCAGTGTCAACCCGCGGCGTAGCGGATCACCCGGCGCCGCCGCCAGGGCCTGCCAGCCGGCAACGGGCTGGGTGAGAATCTTGAGTGTGTAAAACCCCGACATGTCTGTACCCTTGTTGTTGATTCAGTTGGGCGACGCGTAGCTGGATCAGGCCTTGTCGTCGTCCGTTTCCTTTTTCTCTTCTTGTTTTGTCTGTGTTGTCGATTGCGGCTCATCCTGCCGGTCAGGCAGGTCGGGCTCCCCGAACAGGGCGTCGTTTGCGCCTTTGTCGACATCCTCGTACTGGCCATGATCAACCGCCCAGTTGAAAGCCAGAATGGCGATGCCCACCAGGATGACAGTCATCGGCACCATCAGAATCAGGATTTCCATGCGGGCGCTCCTGAAGCTGTAACCAGATCGCCAGGCACCAACCCCTGCTGCAAGCGTTCTGCGGACGTCGTTTCGGTACTCTGTGCGGCAGCCGCCGCTGTTGCCGGTTCGGTCGCGCGAGTCAGGCGCAGCGAGTTGAGCATGACCAGTACGGAGCTGGCAGACATGCCGATCGCCGCCATCCAGGGCGGCAGCATGCCCATGGCCGCCAGTGGAATGGTCGACATGTTGTACGTGAACGACCAGAACAGATTCTGCTTGATGATGCGCTGGGTTTTGCGGGCCACGATGAAGGCTTCGGCAACCGGTTGCAGGCCGCGACTGAGCAGCAGGGCATCGCTGCTGTTGCGTGCCAGATCCGTTGCCTCCAGCGGCGCCACGGATACGCTGGCCGCCGACAGCACCGGAATGTCGTTGATGCCATCACCAATGACCACCGCATTGCGGCCTGACTGCTGCAGAGCCTGTACAGCCGCCAGTTTCGCTTCCGGCGTCATGCTGGCGTGGACCGCGATGCCACCCAGCGCCTGGCTGACGGCCTGTGCCGGGGCCGCACCGTCACCGGTGAAGATCTGTACTTCCAGGCCTTGCGCCCGCAAGGCCTTGACGGTGGCCGGCGCATCCGCAAGCAGCCCGGTGCGGAACACAAAGCAGGCCAGTGGCTGCTGGTTCTCAGACAGAAATACCTGGGTCAGGCCGTCGGTGCGCTCGGCGGTCGGTGTCAGGCCGCAGAAAACAGCTTGACCGAGACGGTACTGCCGGCCCTGAATCCTGGCTTCAACGCCAGCCCCGCGATGCTGCTCGATGTGATCAAAGGACCAGGACAGCCCGGACTCCCGGTTGGACTGACGGGCACTGCCATGCTCTACCATGGCCTTGGCCAATGGGTGATTGGCCTCGCGCTCCATGGCCATGGCCAGCCCCAGGCACCAATCCCGGTCGCGCGATGTGTCCTGGCTCAGCGGCTCAATCCGAACGAGTTCAGGTGCGGCATTGGTCAGCGTGCCGGTTTTGTCGAAGATGACCAGATCGGCCTTCGACAGCCTTTCCAGTACATGGCCCCGCGTCACAATAAAGCCGATCCTCCGCAGTGCCATGGTGGCGGCAGTAATGGCGCTTGGTGTGGCCAGAGACAGTGCGCACGGGCAGGCAACCACCAGTACGGCGATGGCTGCCCACAGCGCCTTGTGTGGATCTGTGCCATACCAGCCGAGGAAGGTCAGTGCGGCCAGACTCAGGACCACGATTACGAACACCTTGGCAATGCGGTCGGTCAGCGCCACGATGCCGGGCCGGTCCAGCGATGCGCGCTCTGCCAGGCGCTGAATGGCCGCCATACGGGTATCGGGTGCCCGAACAGCGGCGCGTAATCGAATGGGCTGACTGAGATTCAAAGTGCCGGCGTAAACAGCATCACCAGCATCCTTTGCGACCGGCTCGGATTCGCCGGTCAGTGTGCTTTCGTCGACATCCGTAGCACCTTGCAGGATATGGCCATCCACCGGAATTCGCGTGGCTGCCGTGACCAGCAGCTCATCACCCGCCTTGATCTGGCGCAGAGGCACCTCTTCATAGCGGCCTTCCTGAATGCGGGTGACGTTCTCCGGCAGGATGGACAGCATGTTGTCGAAGCGCGCCAGGCGGTGGCGCAGGCTTTGTTCCAGATAACGCGCTCCGAGCAGCAGAAAGGCGAACATGGTGATCGAGTCGTAATAGACTTCACCGCCGCCCATGACGGTTGCCCAGATGCTGGCCAGATAGGCGATGCCGATGGCCAATGCCACCGGTACGTCCATGGCCAACCCGATGCGCTTGCTGCCATGCCGACTGATGTCACGCAGAGACTGCCAGGCATTGCGGAAAAACGGCGCCGAGGAATAAAACACTACTGGTGTGGTAAACAGCAGGCCGACCCACAGCCACATCTGCTCATAGAAGGGCTCCATGCCCTGAAACTCACCGGCATAGAGGGCGATCGACAGCATCTTGACCTGCATCATCGCAATGCCGGCCAGGCCGAGACGCTTAAGGTGCGTGCGGCGCTGCTGGATCAGACGAGGATCATCGTCCGGCAGGGCCATGAAGGTTGGTGAGTAGCCGGCCTCTTCGATAGCCTTAAGCAAGCCGTTCAGCGTAATTCGCTGCGGATCATAGTCAACGCTGACGTGATGGCGGGCCGGGTTGACCTGTATGCTGGAAACACCCGACAGTTCATCCGCCAACAGTTTGATCCGGTCGCCGCAGGCCGAACAGCGCATGTCCGGTACCAGGAGGTCAACCTGGCGCTGACCGTCATCCAGCAGCCGCGTGACCATGTCGACCATGGTCTGGTTGTCGGCGAAGCCGGTCAGCAGCCGGCTGTCGGCGGCAGCCGTCATCAGCGGACCTCCTGCTTGCGGCGCTCTTGCTGTTGCCGATACTCCTCCTGCAGCGGTACTTTCCAGCTGCTGCGAGACAGTGGTGGCGCCTGCATGTGCTGAACGTTTTCGTCAGCGCCGACAAAGGCAACCACAGCGACTGAGGTGGACGCGATCACGGCCGACAGGGGCAGGGCGATGATGAACCAGGGCCAGAATTGCCGGTACCAGGGGCGCGCCATGGGACTGGTTATGTCGTTCCTCATGGTTGTACGCAAGTTGCTCATGAGCTGGGTCCGAAGAAGCGGTTGGTTTGTTGCGCACACAGGTCTGGTGTGTCCCGGTCGCAGATTTCAAAGGTGACATCGACCAGGCTGCCGGGCAGCACGTCGGCAGGTATCGACAACGA
>SKXG01000346.1 GCA_007128525.1 Pseudomonadales bacterium
AGATCTTCAAACACGGCCCGGCCCTACTTGAAACCGGTTGTATTGGCGTTGGCCAGATTGTCCGATATCACGGACATCCGCGTCTGCTGCGCATCCAGGCCGGTCTTGGCGATCCAAAGTGACTGATTCATGCTTGCTTCCTCCTGTCCGCTTGTGCGGCTTAACTCAGCCGCAGCAGGCTGCTGGACGACTGGTCCAGCTCCTCGGCCTGAGACATCATCTTGGTTTGAATTTCAAAGTTGCGGGCGTGCTGAATCATCTCGACCAGTGACGTCACCACATTGACGTTGCTGCCTTCGAGCATGCCGGAAACCAGATTGACATCAGCATCGGCTGGTGCCGCCTGGCCGTCCGCCATCCGCATCAGGCCGTCCTGGCCACGCTGCATTTCTTCAAGTGGTGGATTGACCAGTTTGACGCGCCCGATCTGTGCCATGGCCGCGGCTTCCTGCCCCAGGCCTCGAATACTGATGGTGCCGTCGGAGCCAATGGTCATGCTTTCAAAGGGCGGCACGGCGATGGGTCCGTTGTCTCCCATCACGACGCGGCCGGTACCTGTCGTCAGCTGACCCATGGCATCAACCCGCAGGTCTCCAGCGCGGGTATAGGCCTCCATGCCGTCATCGCCCATCACAGCGATCCAGCCATCACCGTCGATGGCCACGTCGAGATCACGGCCGGTGCTTTGCAGCGGACCTGGCGTCATGTCCACACCCTGACTCTGCTGCACGGCATATGCGCGCGCGTTCGCATGACCGGGACCCTGCATGCTGACATGGCCGGCGTTGGCCAGGGTCGCGCGGAAACCCGTTGTCGTCGCGTTGGCCAGGTTGTTGGCGGTGACCGACTGCGCGAGCTGTGTCTCGCGCGCGCCGGTCATGGCGACATAGAGGAATCTGTCCATATCAGGACCCCTGCCTCAGTTAGCGTATGTTGATGATGGTCTGCGTAATAGTGTCGGCCGTGCTGATCACCTGCGCGTTGGCCTGGAAGTTGCGCTGTGCCGTGATCATGTTGACCAGTTGCTCGGCGATATCGACATTCGATGACTCCAGGCCGCCACTTTGCATGCTGCCGAAGTCACCTTCGCCAGCGACGCCGAATACCGCATCACCAGCGGCAAAGGTCTCCACCCAGCTGTTGTCTCCCGCTTGTTGCAGACCTTGCGGATTGGCGAAATTCGCGACGGCAACCTGTCCGAGCGACAAGGCCTGACCATTGGTGAAGCGGGCAAACACGATGCCGCTGTCGTCAATGTCTATGCCGGTCAGCCGGCCACTGGCATAACCATCCTGCTCCAGGGCCGTCACACTGTTGGTGCTGCCCAGCTGTGTTATGCGGGAGAAGTCGAAGTCCAGTTCGAGCGGCGCCGACCCGTTACCGGCGGTATAGGGACCAAAGTCCACGGTGCCGGTTGGCGACACCAGCGAGCCGTCCGAACCAAATTCCAGCGGCACAGCGCCACCAACCTGCTGGCCATCAATCCCCATGTGCGCTTCCCACTCCAGGCCACCAACGTTGCGGAAGTACAGGGTGCTGGTGTGGGACTGGCCCAGGGAATCGAACACAGACAGCGATGTGGAGTAGCTGTAGGTGTTCGGATCACTCAGATCAAAAGTTGTACCCGACAAGTCCTGTGCAGTGCCATTCAGGTTGAGCTGCGCGCCTACGCGGGTACTGGCGCGCGGCGGCGCCTCCGTGGTCGACAGCTGCAGATCACCGATGGAACCCGTATTGAAGGTGCCTTCCATCTGATCCAGCACCGGATAGGCCTGGATTCGCTTACCACCGTTGTTCACCACATAGCCGTTGCGATCGACTTGAAAGGATCCGTCTCGCGTATAGCTGCGAGAACCACCATCGTCGAGAACGAAGAAGCCCTGACCTGACAGCGCCAGGTCAAGGCTGTTGCCGGTAAAGTCGATGTTGCCCTGCTCAAACTGCTGGGTAACGGCTGCCAGCTTGACGCCAGAGCCGATCGCCGTCCGGCTGATGCCGGTGGAGGACATCGCGAACACATCGGCGAACTCTGCCCGGGACTCCTTGAAACCCGACGTGCCGGAGTTGGCGATGTTGTTACCGGTAACCCGAAGATCAGCCGATGCGGCATTAAGACCACTCAGTGCTGTACGAAATGGCATGATTTGCTCCTGTTATGCATCCTGGCAGGTACGCTAGGCACTGATGCCGCGAACCCGTGAAAACTCAACCTCACCCAGACCAGTCACTGTCAGCGACAACGACTTATCCTTGCCGCCCAGGCTGACACTCTCTACCCGACCAGATACCAGCGTATCGAGGGACACGCTCTTGCCTTCATGGCGCCCAACAGCGCGCACTTCATAGAATCCAGGCGGCGCAGGCTGACCATTATTGGTGGTGCCGTCCCAGCTGAACGCAGCCTTGCCACTGGCATCGGCCTGCACCGGCACGCGGGCAACGAGCCCGCCTGTCATATCCATAACTTCCAGCGTCACATCCTTGACACCATTAGGCACCTCTACGGCACCGCGCATCTCGCCTTCAGGCGGCAGGAAGGCTTCACGCGCCTTGACCTGTACCTCGCGATCGACAAGGCTGGCCGCCTGCAGTGCCTGGTTGCCCTGCAGCGATGACGCCAGACTCTCCAATGACTTTTGCATGTCGCCGATACCGGAGACCGTTCCGAACTGTGCGAGCTGGCCGAGGAATTCGCCGTTTTCCATCGGATCAAAGGGATCCTGATTGGTCAGCTGCGTAATCATCAGCTTCATGAAGTCTTCCTGGCCCAGACGGTCCTTGGGCTTTGTGTTGGCCACAATGCCCACACCGGCCTGCTGAAGCTGCGACTGGTCAATGCCGTTGGTCACTGGCTGTCTCCTTTGTCCTGTTCCGGGTCAGCGCCGGTCAGCGCTGCCCCATCTGCAACGTGCGCAGCATCAGCTGCTTGACGGTGTTCATCACTTCAACGTTGTTCTGATAACTGCGCGAAGCCGACATCATGTTGGTCATTTCCTCAACGGTGTTGACCGATGGGAAGTACACATAGCCTTCTTCATTGGCCAGCGGATGACCGGGCATGTATTCAATTCGGGGCGGCGCCAGGCTTTCTGTCACGCCTGTAACGCGCACGCCGGACACCTTGTCTGCGCCCTGGCCGGCAGCCTGCGCCATCATCGTCTGAAAGACAGGCTGACGTGCCCGGTACACACCGGCTTCGGTCGCACTGGCCACATCGGCGTTGGCCAGATTGCTGGCGACTGTGTTCAGTCGCACTGACTGTGCGCTGAGCGCGGAACCCGACAGATCCAAAACATTAAACAGGCTCATGCTTATTCTCCTCGCAGCGCTTTGCGCAGCCCGTCGATACGACCAGCCAGAAAGTCGAGGCTGGCCTGATACCGCACTGACGCATCAGCAAAAGCCGCCTGCTCCAGCTGCGCATCAACGGTATTGCCATCCAGTGACGGGTGGTTCGGTATCCGGTACTTGGTCTGCATGGCCAGATCCTGGCCTGCAACATTGAAATGACGTTCGTGACTGGCACGCATGGCCACGCCATCCGTGCCGTCGCCACTCACTGCGGCAAGGGCAGCACGAAAGTCGATGTCCCGTGCCTTGTAGCCAGGCGTATCGGCATTGGCCATATTGGCGGCCAGTGTTTCCAGCCGCTTGGCGCCAACGCTCATGGCATGTGGATGTAGTCCCAGTGCCTGATCCAACATCTTGTTCATGTCTCGCAACCGTGTTGAGTCGAGTCGCAAGGACCTGAGCAAGCTTTGTGCCAATGACCGCATACGGTTGGCGTACGGCCGGTTTCGTGCCGCAGGTCACAGTTCGCCGCAATCCGAGCGGCAATGCACTTCCGGAAGCGGCAAAGCTTTGCCGCTACGCCGAAGGACGCGGCGACACCATGCAGACAGCAAGCGTCCAGTTCTCGACAGTCCAGCAACGCCTGCTCAGTCAAAGCGCCAGAAATCCGGCGCTATTGGTCTCCCATGGGCGCAGTAATTTCGACCCGGGCGCCGTGATTCCGGCGTTCTGAACGCGACATTTGCGGCTTGTGGCTGTTCATACACCTATCTACCTATGTGGCCTGTGCGTCCAGTGCCGCCATTTCCGCCAATGACGCAGTGCGTCACGCCGCTTCAGCCCGCCTTAATCAAAACTGGAACGGTGCTTGCATTGCTCACTGCGAATGACTGTTACTGGCATGACCAGAGAGAGCGATGACGATGAGCCAGACCAGCCGCTTTAGACATCTCAAGCTGGGACAGAGCCTGCCGATATGGCTGTGCGGGCTGGCCCTGTTCGGTGCCGCGAGCCACAGCGCGGCCACAGAGTTGCAGGACCATCAACAGCTCAGGGACCTGGCTGAAGCCAAGGCCCTTGAGCTGAGCCGCGACCAGGCCCCCAACGGCGCCAGCGTCAGCGTGCGGACATCAAGCATCGACCCACGCCTGCGGCTGGCCGCGTGCGCGGTTGAGCCGGAAGCGTTCAGCCCGCAGAACATCCGCCCCGGCGGCACACTGAGTATCGGCGTCCGCTGCCCAACCAGCCCCAGCTGGTCGCTCTATGTGCCGGTTCAGGTGGAAGTGGCTGCGGAAGTACTGGTGCTGGCCACCGGACGTGCACGGGGCGAAGCGCTCAGCGCCAATGATCTGCGCCTGGAACGGCAGGATCTGTCCCGGCTCAACGGCGGCTACATGACGGACATTGAAGATGCCCAGGACATGGTACTGCGGCGGGCCGTCAGGCCGGGTACTGTGCTGACCAGCAGCATGATTGAGCGGCCCAGGCTGATCCAGCGCGGGCAGCGGGTGCGGCTCATTGCCGGCGCCGGCTCCCTGACGGTCAGCGGCGAAGCCGAGGCGCTTGGCGATGCTGCAGAAGGTGACCGGGTCCGCGTGCGCAGCCTGGCCTCCAGGCGTATCGTAGAGGGCGTGGTGGATGCCCAGGGCCATGTCCGGGCGGATGGTTAGCAGGCCGTTGAAAAACAGCCTGCTAGCGACGCGCCACGGATGGCTTCCACAGGCATCTGAGACATTCAGCTGCCAAACGCTAAAGTTCTGACGGCCGTGGCCGATAAGGACTGTAGCGGACAAAGTAACCTGTTGAACGGATAAGGCGGAGACGCCGGAAATACCATGGAAATCAACAAGTCAGCCAAGCCCGGCATAGAAACGCGCAGCAGCGGCAGTCAGGCTGCGCGACACGATCAGCCGGGTAACAAACCAGCTGCCGGCGAGGCGGCCAGTGCCACAGGTGCTGCCGAGCGTGGCGACAAGGTCACGCTGACCGGCGCCGCGCAACGCCTGCTCGAGATGGCGGGTGATGGCCAGCAAGGTGCGCCGGTCGACCAGAGCCGTGTCCAGGCGCTGCGCCAGTCGATCGAAGACGGCACCTATCAGGTGGACCCGGCACAGATCGCTCGCGCCCTGTGGCAGGCCGATAACTGATGATACCCGCGGCCACACCGTCCACGCAGACGCTAGGCGAACTGGAAGGCGCCATCAGTGCGCTGGAGCAGGCAATGCAGGCGGAAGTTGAGGGTCTGCGGCACGGCAACATCGAACAGCTGCTCGACGCCGTCACCCACAAGAGTCGCGCCATCCGTCATGTCGATGACCTGGTCGGCCAAGCCGGCCTGCGCGAAAGCCTGCAGTCGCTGATACTTGATCCGACTCTGGATCAGGGGCCACTCGGGCCTCTGGCATTGCGCCTGCGGCAATGCCGTGAACAGAACATCGCCACCGGCGGCGCGTTGGCTACCGCCCGTCGCATGAACGACATGGCCCTGCAGATGCTGGGGCAGCAAACGCCACCCGATATCTATGGCCGTCAGGGTCAGTCCACCAGCGGCGGCGCCGGCCACCGGACTTTGGGCCAGGCATGAACAGCCCTGAGCGGCTCTGATGAACAGCCCTGAGCGGCTCTTATGAACAGCCCTGAGCGGCTGGTGAACAGCCCGAACAAACCTCAGTTCCGCTCCGTCAACTGAGCAATGTGACGTAACCTGGGCCGGTCCCAAATCTGAAGCTGCCCCCGGCTGAGTTCCAATACCTTGTTGTCACGCAACTGACGTAGCTTGCGTCCGACATGAATGCTCGTCAGGCCAGTCGCATCGGCCAGCTGTTCGTGGCGAACTGGAAAAGCACAGCGATCACCGTCCAGCATGCCGCGCTCTGTCAGCCTGTCAATCAGACCCGCCATCAGCCTGGCAATGCGCGTCAACGCGCTGCACCGGCCAAGGTCTGCCAAGCGCTGCTCAAGCACGTCTGCGTCGTCTACACAGCTCTGGGCAATGTGCTGCAACAACGCCGGCTGACGTATCAGCAGGTTCACCATAGACGCTCGATCCAATCGCGCGGTACGCACTGTTGTCAGCGTCTGCACTGATGCGCTGTAGCGGGTTCTGAACGGGCCGGCAATCATCACCATCTGGCCAGGCAACAGGAATTCGGTGATCTGTCGCTGACCGTCGGGCAGGGTCTGGTAACGGCAGGCCCAGCCACTACAAACCACCAGGACTTCAGGGCTGGGATCATCACGTCGGCAAATGGTCTGCCGTGGGCCGTTCACGCTGAAGCTGACTGGCAGCTCGCCATTGACGGGCAACCCACCACTGACCGTCACGCTGCACTGACCTTGCTGGCGCAGCGGGCACTGACGACAGGGATGATAGTGACCTTCGGTCCCGTGCAAGCGGGACGGTACGGGAAGCTTAGGCTGCATATGTACAAGAGGAACACAGCACCCATGCTGCGACAACCCTGAAATTGTGCAATTAATGCAACTCAGATTTGGCAAAGGTATCGATTTCAGCGGCGCAAACACTTCAACCCAAACCACACTTTATACGCGGTAATTCAGGCGGATACTGCAAGCTACTTCCGCGCTGCTGGTACGAGTGATTGTGTGTCCCTTGACCGCCCACATCACCGGGAGGTTGCCTGAGCAAAGGGCTTGCGCCCGGGCAGGTTTGCCAACACCCTGTAAGTTCTAGGGTCACAAGGAATACAGGTGTTGTCAGAGAACGCCGGCCGAACCAATGAGGCTCCGGATCAGGATGATCCATGCAGTGCGCCCCATGCCAGCGGTCAAACGGCGCTGCTCGCTGCGCTGAGCGCGGATGACAAGGGCCTGAGCACAGACGCCGCACGAAAGCGGCTTAAGGACTATGGTCGCAACGAACTGCCGGATGCCGAAACCGACAGCGTGGTGCGCCGACTGTTGCGCCAGTTCCACAATGTGCTGATCTACATCCTGATCGCAGCCGCCAGCATTACTGCACTGCTGGGCTACTGGGTCGACACGGCTGTGATCATGGGTGTTGTGTTGATCAATGCCGCCATCGGCTTCGTGCAGGAAGGCAAAGCCGAACAGGCGCTGGCCAGTATCCGGCAGATGCTGTCCCTGAAAGCACAGGCGCGGCGCGACGGCACCTGGCAGAGCATTGATGCGGCCGAGCTGGTGCCGGGCGATATCGTTCGCCTGCGCGCTGGCGACCGCGTTCCTGCGGATCTGAGACTGCTGGAAGTCAGCGGCCTGAAGGTCGAAGAGTCGCCACTCACCGGGGAATCCGAGGCGGTTGAGAAGTCCATCGACGCGGTGGCGGCAGACGCCACACTGGGCGATCGCTTCTGCATGGCCTACTCCGGCACCTTCGTGACTGCCGGCCAGGGCCACGGTCTGGTGGTGACGACCGGAAGCCAGACCGAGCTGGGCCGTATCAGCAGCATGATTCGCGATGTGGAGACGATCGCCACGCCGCTGACCCGCCAGATGACGCGTTTCGGCCAGCTCTTGTCCGTGGCCATCGTCGCCATTGCCTTGCTGATGGTGGCGGCTGGCTTTCTGCTTCATGCGCAGGCGCTGGAAGAACTGTTTTTCGCCGCCATCGGCTTTGCAGTGGCCGCCATTCCCGAAGGCCTGCCGGCCATTATGACGATCACACTGGCGCTCGGCGTACAACGCATGGCGCAGAGTCGCGCCATCACACGCCGCCTCAATGCCGTGGAAACACTCGGCTCGGTCACAGTGATCTGTTCAGACAAGACGGGCACATTGACCCGCAACGAAATGTTCGCGCGCCACCTGGTCACGACGGCCGGAGACTACGAGGCCAGCGGTACCGGCTATGCGCCGGAAGGCGAGCTGCGGCGCAGCGGTAATGACGCCGACGGTGCTGCGCTGGAAACGCCGGCATCAGAACCGGACCTGCACCGGCTGCTGCTCGCCCTGAGCGTGTGCAACGATGCCGAACTGGTCCGTCAGCAGGACCGTTGGCAGCTGCATGGCGAGCCCACCGAAGGCGCCCTGCGCGCCTTGGGCGGGAAGGCTGGCCTGGACCACAAGGCTTTTGAGCGCAAAGCCTTGCTGCCATTCGACTCAAACTACAAGTTGATGGCCAGCATTGAATCCGGTCCGGACGGGCAGTGCCTGCTGGTCAAGGGCGCCCCGGATCGGCTGTTGGAACTGTGCCAGACACAGTACGGCGCCCAGGGCGACGTCGAAGCGCTGGATATCGAGTTTTGGCAGGAGACGATCGACCGCCTTAGCGAAAAGGGTCTGCGCGTTCTTGCCGCTGCGGTCAGTCGCAAAGCGCAGGCATCCAGCCGCAGCCTGAAGCTGGACGACATCAAGCGGGCCGCCGACGCATCCGGCGATGAGCAGCTCGCCTTTGCCGGGTTGGTGGGCATCATGGACCCGCCTCGGCCGGAGGCCATCGACGCTATACAGGCCTGCTATCAGGCCGGTATCGGCGTAAAAATGATTACCGGCGATCATGCCGGGACTGCGGTGGCCATCGCCCGCGAAATGGGTATTCAGGCCGCAGATGGCGGTGAACCGCGGGTGATCAGTGGCAGCGAGCTGGAGCAGCAGTCGGATGCGGCGCTCATCGACATCGCCACCAGTCATGAAGTCTTCGCGCGGACCAGTCCGGAGCACAAGTTGCGCCTCGTACATGCCTTGCAATCGGCCAGTCAGGTGGTCGCCATGACCGGCGACGGGGTGAACGATGCGCCAGCGCTGAAACGCGCGGACGTCGGCGTTGCCATGGGCATCAAGGGCACCGAAGCCACCAAGGAGGCGGCTGACATCGTGCTGACCGATGACAACTTCGCCACCATAGAACGTGCCATCAAGGAAGGCCGCACGATCTTCGACAACCTGCAAAAGGCCATTCTGTTCATCCTGCCCACCAATGGTGCGCAGTCGCTGGTCATACTGGCCGCAATCCTGTTTGGCCTGACTCTGCCGCTGACACCGGTACAGGTGCTCTGGATCAACATGGTCACTGCCGTAACGCTTGCCCTGGCGCTGGCGTTCGAGCCGCCGGAGCCCGGCGTTATGTCGCGGCCTCCGCGAGACCCGGACAGCAACATCCTAAGCGCCGTACTGCTGTGGCGAATCGTTTTTGTGTCTGTGGCAATTGGCGGTGCTGCCGGTGCCGTCTTCTTCATCAACACAGCTCAGGGCATGGACCTGCCTGAAGCCCGAACCATGGCACTGAACACCCTGGTGCTGTGCCAGGTTTTCTATCTGTTCAACAGCCGCATCATGACGGATGCAGCCTGGTATCCTTCTCTGTGGTTCAGCAACCCGGCGGCCTGGCTGGCCATCGGCATACTGGCACTGCTGCAGGCGGTGTTCACCTATACCCCGGCTTTCAATGCCTGGTTCGGCTCAGCGCCAATGGCGCTCTGGCAGTGGCTGGTCGCACTTGGCGCAGGTCTCGCGCTGTTCCTGCTGGTGGAG
>SKXG01000358.1 GCA_007128525.1 Pseudomonadales bacterium
AAGCGAGCCGTCGGCTCAACTGACGACGCCTCAACCTCAAACATCTCTACCAGAATGTCTCTAAGTTCAGCGAAGACTTCATCGCGATCGTGATTCATAACCCTCATCCAGCACGGCCGACGGGCGCCCCGCGGGCCAGCGGTGTGCCGTGACGCATCTATGTAAACACGCTATCCTAGCCAAGTTAGTCGCCAGTGGCCACAGCCGCCAATCATCCATACGCTCGCCAGCCCTGGAGCATGCAGTCCAGATGCAGCAATTTGCCGTCACGCACCGCCATCCGGCACTGCCCGGACACTTTCCCGGCCATCCGGTGGTCCCTGGCGTCGTGCTGATCTCCGAGATCCTGAAGGCGGCTGCGGCTGACTGGCCCGCGCTGCAGATTTCCGGCATTCGCAAACTGAAGTTTGTCCGGCAGGTGTTGCCTGATCAGCCAGTCGACATCAACTGGCGTGCTCGCGGTGATGGGGGCCTGGCGTTCACGCTGGCGGTGGCCGGCAACACCGTCGCCCAGGGCCGGCTGGATACTGCCCCAGTAAACAGTGCCTGATGCTGACTAGCACCCGGCCCCATTCCTGCTAGGATTCGAGAGACTGGAGAGGACATATGACGGGCGTGAAGCGCGTCCTGGCTGTTGGTTATTCGCAGACAGGGCAATTGACGCAGCTACTTAACTCTGTGCTCGGCCCACTGCAGGCTGCTGAGGGCATTGAGGTCACGACCGTGCCACTAACCCCGCTCAAAGAAGAACCGTTTCCATGGCCATTTTGGTACTTCTTCGACACCTTCCCGGAGTCTGTCCACCTGGATCCGCGGCCCATCGACGAGTCCGTATTGCCTGAGGGCGACTTTGATCTCGTTATTTTCGCCTATCAAGTTTGGTTCCTGTCGCCGTCCATGCCGGCCACAGCGTTCCTTAAGAGCGCGCGTGGCCGACGTCTGCTGGCCGGCAAGCCCGTGGTCACGTTGATCGGCTGTCGCAACATGTGGCTGATGGCGCAGGAGACCATGAAGCGTGAACTGGAAGCCATCGGTGCCCGACTGGTCGACAACATCGTTCTGACTGACAGCGCACACAGCGCCTTTACATTTGTTTCAACGCCAGCCTGGATGCTCACCGGTAATCGTGGCCCTTTCCTCGGCGGCCTGATTCCGGCTGCCGGCATCTCTGCCGACGACATCGCGCAGGCAGAACGCTTTGGCAGGGCGATTGCCCAGCAGCTGCCAACGCGGAGCCCGGATGATGATTCGCCCATGTGTACCGGGCTCGGGGCTGTTAAAATCAATGAGAGACTGATCGCGTCTGAGAGATTCGCTCACCGCAGCTTCCGACTCTGGGGGGCGCTGCTGCGACGACTTGGACGCCCCGGCGCACCGCAGAGGCGGATCGTGCTAGGCCTGTACGTTGTGTTCCTGGTAACCATGATTCTAACGGTGATTCCAATCAGCGCCGTGATCAAAAGGCTGATAGCACCGTTTACCCGGGAACGAGTTATGCGACAGCGAGCGTACTTTGCCGCGCCGTCGGGAGAATCTGCAGAGCTGAAGGACTGACTGAATGACCGGCAACGATGTCTACATCACCAATATGGCAGCCTTTCTGCCCAACGACCCGGTCGGCAACGACGACATGGAGCGGGTCCTGGGGCAGGTAGGCAGCCGACCATCGCGTGCGCGACGCATGATTCTGCGCAGCAATGGCATCAAGTCCCGTCATTACGCCCTGGATCCGGCAACGGGCGCATTCACGCACACCAATGCACAGCTGGCAGCGGAAGCCATCCGCGGCCTGCGCAGCGACTGGTTCGATCTGGAACAGATTGAAGTTCTGGCCGCCGGCACCACCATTGCCGACCAACTGGCTCCGAGCCATGGCAGCATGGTCCATGGCGAACTCGGTTTACCCCCCTGTGAGGCCGTTGGCACATCAGGGATCTGCCTCGCCGGCATCAGTGCCTTTAAATACGCCTATATGTCAGTCGCCACCGGCATGGCACAAAGCGCCGCTGCGGCGGGATCCGAGCTGGCCTCTGCCACGCTGCGGGCGGAAAACTTCAGCGCCGAGTCGGACGAGAAGCTCAATGAGCTGGAGAAGCGGCCGGAGCTGGCATTCGAGAAAGACTTCCTGCGCTGGATGCTGTCTGATGGCGCTGGCGCAGTGTTGCTGCAGAACCGGCGCGGCAGCGGCCCGGTGAGCCTGCGCATCGACTGGGTAGATATGATCTCATTTGCCGGTGACATGGAAACCTGCATGTATGCTGGTGGCGTGAAGCAGCCGGATGGCAAACTGCGGGGCTGGCTCGCCATGAGTCAGGCTGAACGCCATGCCACATCTGCCATGGCGATCAAGCAGGACGTCAAGCTCCTCAACGCCAATGTGATGGATTATACGGTCGAGCGCGCAATGCGGGCGCTCAAAGACAAACACGGCCTGTCGCCGACGGACTTCGACTGGTTTGTACCGCACTACTCTTCCAAGTATTTCCGTCAGCCCGTCTTCGACAAGATGCAGGCAGCTGGCATGGAGATCCCGTTTGAGCGCTGGTTCACCAACCTGCCCAGCAAAGGCAATACAGGCTCAGCGTCGATTTACATCATGCTTGAAGAGCTGTTCCACTCCGGCCAGCTCAAACCCGGCCAGCGACTACTGTGCTATATCCCGGAAAGCGGCCGCTTCTCGACGGCCTTCATTGCCCTGACGGTTTGCTGATGGACAAGGACGAGGTGCCGCAAGACAAAGCCAGCACCTATGGCGGGCACCGCAAGTTGCTCTATGCGACGGACGAACAAGGTCGATATCAGGGCGTGCAATCCTATGGCTGGGAAGCAGAAACCACAGCCACGCGTGCTGCGATTGCCGAGCTGGAGCGGCAGCAGGACGAAGCCTGGGAACGCGCCCAGGAAGGGCTGACGGCACCGCTCGAAGTACACATGTATAACAAGCGCATGGATCTGCCGCTGCTGGCCGGCGCGGCTGGTATTGCGCGCTGGCGTGTACGCCGGCACATGAACCCAGAACGCTTTGCGCGCCTGCCAGAGCGACTGCTCAAGCGCTATGCCGAAGCCCTGGGCCTGACCATCTACGAACTGCAACAACTACCACCGGCCCGGAAATCTCTATGACGGTATTCGAGCACCGGCAATCGGCGCACTGCGAGAGCGGTGTTATGTCCGGCATGCTGCACCACCATGGCCTGCCGGTCAGCGAACCCATGGCCTTTGGTCTGTCCAATGCGCTGAGCTTCGCCTACCTGCCCATCGTCAAGATCGGTGGTATGCCCCTCATCGCGTACCGGATGCCGCCGCGCTGGATCATCAACAAGCTCAGCAAGCGCATCGGCGCACGCTTTTACAGCCGCAAGTTTCGCAACGAACGGCGTGGCATGGACGCGCTGAACCGGCTGCTTGATGAAGGCAAGATCGTTGGCCTGCAGGCGTCCGTGTTCTGGTTGCCGTATTTTCCCGATGAGATGCGATTTCACTTCAACGGCCACAATCTGCTCGTTTATGGCCGGGAAGGGGACGAATATCTGATCAGCGATCCGGTATTCGAAGAGCCGGTTCGCTGCAGTGCGGCAGACCTGCAGCGCGCCCGCTTTGCCAAGGGCGCACTCGGCGCCCGGGGCCTGCTTTACTATCCGCGGTCGGTTCCGGACAACATTGACTATGCACAGGCCATCCCAGCTGCGATCAAAGCCAATCACCGCATCATGACCGGCGCACCGCTGCCCGTGATCGGCGTGCGTGGCATCAACTATCTGGCCGACAATCTGCTCAAGACCGCGCGCAAGGATCCCAAGCGATTGCCCCTATACCTGGCGCATATCGTGCGCATGCAGGAAGAGATCGGCACCGGCGGTGCCGGGTTCCGCTTTCTGTACGCATCTTTTCTTCAGGAGAGCAGTGAAATCCTCAGCAACCCCGGCCTGTCCGATGCTGCCAGTGCTTTGACGGCCGCCGGTGATACATGGCGTGAGTTCGCGTTGATGGCCGCACGGCTCAGCCGTCGAGGTGCTCAGGAGAGAATCAATGAACTGGCAGAACTGCTTCGCGCCAGTGCGCGCCATGAAGCGGCCGTTTGGAAGCAGATTGACGCCGTTGGCTATTAAGGTACCTTAACTGACCCGGCTAATGCGGCGCACCTGCATCAGGCAAAACCGCTCGCCATCCGTTTCCCGATTGATGTGCAACAGCGTGTCACCATCAGGTTGGCTGAGGAAGGCGCTGATCGCGCCACCGGCGCGGCTGTCGTAGTAACCGGGTTCCCGCGCATCAAGATGGACAGGCGTCAGCCCAGTCGTTGTTTGAATCTCAGCAATGCTGGCGGCATCGACAAAGTTTCCTGGCAACAACCAGCTGCGCTCCGATGACAGATTCAGTGCGTGCAGATGGCCAAGCAACGCACGCAAATCATCGAACTGGCGCACCAGCTGCACTTCGGCAACGGCATCCTCTGGCTGCGCGCCGCCAACCAGCCACAACCAGTGGCTGCCTTCCGCAACCGGATGCTCCGGTGGCAGCTCCAATCGCGCACGGTGCTGATGCAACGATGCCGTGACCAGGTCGACCGAGCCAACCAGCACCGAGTCGGTATAACCCAGCCGGATGTCCTGCATGGCCAGTTCCAGCGCCGCTTCGAAGGCAAAGAAACGGTTGCAGACGAAGTTGCTGCGTCCGGCCAGACCAAAGTGTTTGGCGATATAAAAGTTCGTTGCGTTGCTGACCGTGTTGACGAAACTCAGCGGTTTCGGCGGCAGGCCTTCCCGGAACAACGGATTGACGACCTCGAGCGTAACATCCAGATCACCGCGGCCAGAACCCAGATAAACGGCGGTCTGTGCCGGCAGAGCCTGCTCGCCCATGCAGCGTCCCGCGCCAATCAGCGCCAGCTGAATAAAGCGTCCGATCCGGCGCACCGGGGCGCCCAGAGCCTCACGCACAAGCTGACGCAGCGCGGGCAGCTCATCGGTATCCACCGTATCACTGTAGTCGCCTAATGCGCGGATCCACATCCCTGACTCACTCCGTATTCGACAGAATCAACGACGTGTTATTGCCGCCAAAGCCAAAGAAATTGAGCATGAAGTGCCCCGGCGCCAGCGGCAGTCGGCTCTGATTCAGGCTGACGCCAAGGTCCGCACGCTCTGGCGACGCGATGCCCGGCGTACCGGGCAGAAAGCCAGCCTGAGCTGCGCCACAAAACAGCAGCAATTCGTTCAGGCCGCACGCGCCAAGGGTATGGCCGATGTACGGTTTCAATGCACAGACTGGTGGCAGCGTATCGAATACCTGTCGCATGCCGGCCATTTCGCTTTCATCGTTGTGCAGGCTCGCCGTGCCATGCGTCTTGATGGCACCCAGCTGGGACGCCTCGAGACCCGCCCGAGCCAGAGCCTGATTCATAACCGCAGCCACTGTGGAACCATCAGGATTGGCGGCTGACATGCTGTAGGTGTCGCACAGGTTGGCGCTACCGCGCAGATGGAACCGGCCCAGCTGGCCCTCAGCTTTGGGCGCACTGGCACTGATCACCAGCGCTGAGCAACCTTCGCCCAGGATCAGCCCGTTTCGGTCCTGATCGAACGGCTGCATGGTCTGGCTCGCGAATAATCCAAGCCCCTGGAAACCGGTTGCCGTAATCACGTTGCACAGTTCGACACCCACCACCAAGGCATGATCCAGGTCACCGCTACTGACCATATCGACGGCAGACATCAGCGCATTGGCACTGGCAGTGCAGGCGGTATTGAAGCTGTAATCCGGGCCACCCAGACCAAAATGATGCCGCAGGTGGCGGGCCAGGTTGGAGATGCTGTTGCTGCCAATCAGCGCGGTGGCGTCCGGTGACGTCTCCAGCTCCCGCAGGAACCGGGCTTCCGACACCGACACATCGGCCGACGAAGTGCCCAGGAACAGCCCCATGCGTCGCCGTTGTGCCGCCGTCATACCGGACTTGGCCGCTTCGTCCAACGCCTGCCCGATCACCGCATAGAGCACCTGGTACAGGCGCCGCTCGATGTCTTCCAGCGGCTGATCCGCCAGAATCAGATAGGGAATGACGATGGTCTGCCCGCCGAAGCGCAGTTCGATCTGCTGCGGCGCGGGCGGCGTGCTCAGTGCTGCAATGTTGTCGGCCAGGGAACGGCCAAGAACAGTATGCGTATCCGCCCCGATGAACCAGGCCTCACGCATCTACCCGGGCCGGTGCTCAAGGATGGTATCGCTGAGCGCATTGATGCTGCGCAAGGCTTTACGCGCCTGCGGGCCAGCCTCGATACGCACACCATACTTGTGCTGCACGGCCATGCAGATCTGCAGTGCATCCAGAGAGTCGAGATCCAATGGGCCGCCGATCAGCACCTCATCGTCGGTAATCTCGTCCGGCTCGACGTCTTTGTCACATTCCTCAATGACCAGCTCTTTCAGCGCGGCCTTCAGTTGTTCGCGATCTTCGTTCATCTGTGCTCTGTTGCTCTGATTCTAGTAATGAAGCCGCCGGGATCTGTCAGTACGACCGGCGGCGCTGCAGCGTGCGAGCGAGTAACAGCGCCATGATACCGAAACCAGCCAGTGCCGCCGAATATGGCAGCACCGCGAGCGCGCCCCCACCATGCAGCAGCGCCACCAGCAGGCCATCCAGCCCCCAGCTCATCGGCGAAACAAGACTGAGCGTCTGCAGGCCGTCGGGCATCACGAACTTTGGCACCATGATGCCACCAATGGCAGCCAGGATAATGTTGCCGGCACCGCCCAGCATGGTGGTCTGCTCAGTGGTCCGACAAAAGACTGCGATCAGCAGCCCATAACCCAGCGCGGCCAGGCTGAGGCTCAACGCCATCAACACCAGGCCGCCGGTGGGCACCCCGGCCAACGACAAGGCCTCACCGCCGAAAGCGGGCACCAGGTAGATGCCAATCAGCAGCATGGTCACGACCTGCACCTGATTGACCACGAAATACGGCAACAGTTTACCCAGCAATGCCACCCCGGCGCCTTGGGGCGTCGTCCGCAGCCGCTTCTCCATCCCCAGCTCACGCTCCCGAATCATGGTATTGGACAGCGGTATGACGATGAAGAACACGGCGAACACCAGCCAGGCCGGCACACTTTGCTGAACCGCGCTGGGCCGGCGCGAGCTGTTGGCATGGAGATACTGCACCTGCAGGCCAGCATCCGGCTCGATATCCAGCTCTGCACGAATCGCAGGCCGATCGGCGAACAGTGCTTCCAGCTGAATCCGGGCCAGTGACTCACGCAAAGCGCCCATGAGCAGGCGCTCGCGGATCGCATCGATGTCTGGCGCCAGGGTCAGCTGCAGGTGCGTAGCCGGGGCCAGCTCACCGGCCTCAACGGCATCGCCAAACCCGTCGCCGAGTCGCAGCAAAAAGACCGGGCCATCACGACTCAGGCCAGCTTCAAGCTGCCCGGGGTCCATGTCTGCTGTCAGCACCTGCAGGTCCAGCTGCTGACCGAGGCGGTCTATCAGATGGCCGGATGTGTCCGTCTGGTCGGCATCCACTGCCACACCCTGCAACAGGCTGCTGCTGGCCGCGCCAAACTGGTTCTGCAGCGCCAGCGACATGATCAGGATGAAGGCCGCCGGCATTGCGAACAGCAACATCAGCGCATGAGGATCACGCTGCAGCAGAAGCCGCTCTTTGTAGACGGCGCTACGCAACTGCATCAGCCAGTCCCGCATGGCTCAGTTCCGTGTCTGCAGGGCTGAAGTGTCGCGCTCGGGGCGCGCATTGGGCCCCCGTCGATGCAACAGCCTCAGGTAAACCTCTTCGAGCCGGCTCGGCCCGAAGCGCATTGCCAGAATGCTGCCCCCAGCCTCTGCGACCGCCTGCTGGACCGCCGGCAGCACGGTAAGGTCGACGTTATACAACCGCACCGCACCATCTGACAGCCAGTCCACCTGCCAGGACGACAGTGCCCGTTCCAGCGCCTTCAGCGGGCCCTTCAACTCCAGTCGCAGGCCGGTCTCACCAAAATCAGCCAAAAAATCGGCCAAAGGTCCGCTGGCCAGCACACGCCCGGCATCAATGACGGTGACGTTGTCGCAGATGGCTTCCACCTCCTCCATGTAGTGGGAGGTGTACACCAGCGTAATACCGTCACGACGCAGCCCATTGATGGCATTGAGAATGACCTGCCGGCTCTCGGCATCAATACCAACGGTCGGCTCGTCGAGATACAGGATACGCGGCTCATTGAGTAGCCCAACGGCAAGGTTGAGGCGCCGTTTCAAGCCGCCGGAGTAAGTCTCTGCACGCCGATCCAGCACGGCGGAAAGACCGCAGACTTCGGTCACAAAGTCGAGTCGCTCGCGCCAGCGCCCGGCCGCCATGCCATAGACACCGGCAAAGAAATGCAGGTTCTCGCGCGCGCTCAGCGTCGGATAAAACGCATAGTCTTGCGGCACCAGCGCGCTGATGGTCTTCAATGCCCCTGCCCGTTCAGGATCCAGACCGGCAACACGCACGCTGCCGGATTGATGCCGAAGTGCGCCCGTCAATATCGCCAGCAACGTACTCTTGCCAGCACCATTGGGGCCAAGCAGGCCAGACACTGCACCTTCGGGCAGTCTCAGACTGACATCGCGCAGGGCGTCAGTCGCACTGCCCGGATACCGGTGCGTGACGTGCTCAACCTGGATCATGGCAGCGCTCAGCGTTTCAGCCGGCAGGTCAGCAAGCTGTGCCCAAAGCTCAGATCCACCTCTGCGGTGATTTCCAGCCCCGCTTCATCCACCAAACCAGCGAAGCGGTCGTAGTGGTACATCCGGCTGTTGCCGTTGGCCACGCAGGTAAAGTACAGGGAGGTCGCATTCAGGCAGAAGGCCGCAGCATCAAAGGACTGCCGGTCGGCAAAGGGCTCAACTATGTGCAACGCACTGTCCGGCGTCATGACGTCCGCTGCGTGCCCCAGGATGCCGATGATCTGCGCTTCCGAAAAGCAATCGAGAAACTGGCTCATCCAGTAAGCATCGGCACCGGCCGGGAAGCGCACTTTCGGATCCAGCACATCTGCCGGCCAGTACTGCGCCCGGCTGCCGAGCCCTTCACCCTCAATGCGTTCGCGGGCCATGTCGAGCTGACCCGGATGGTCCACCAGCGTAACCTGCACGTCAGCGTCATAACGCAGGCAATGCAGCGCCCACTTGCCGGTATTGCCGCCAATGTCTACCAGCGTGCGCACCTTGCGGTCAAAAACCATCGGTAGCAGATGGTCGAACACCTGGTCGGAATAGTAGTGATCGAATTCGAACCAGCTACTTCGAGCAGGCTCCTCAAGCTGGCTCAAACCTTCATAGACCGTGTTCCACGGACCCAGTGTATGCAGCCCGGCCGGTCGGCCTTCACGAATCGACGTCTCGAGAAAGGGCAGCGCCTGATAACAGATGTCACGGGTAAAGTTCATGTTCACGCGCGTCATTTCGTCATTCAGGACGAAATAACCCACGTTCTCGAGTACGAAACGGTCCTCCTCGCGGCGCACCAGCGACAGGTCCACGCCAAAATCGAGCAGCACAGACACGCCGTAGCGGCTGAGCCCGACGCATTCGGCGAGCGTCTCCGGGGTGGCGCCTTCGCGCCCGGCATCAGCCACGGCCCGCAGCAGGCCGGTGTCCCGCATCACAACTGCGGCATAGAAA
>SKXG01000272.1 GCA_007128525.1 Pseudomonadales bacterium
CTGTCTGCGCCGGTCTGAGATTGGCTAGGTAGGCAGGTTGCCGTCTGTGCGGAGGAGAACAGACGAGGTGGCGCCCCGGAGTTCGGGCCGTCCGGGCTCGTTCCGAGGTGTCTTAAGTATAGGAATCTACTTGATAGAAGTGGCGGAGCGGACGGGACTCGAACCCGCGACCCCCGGCGTGACAGGCCGGTATTCTAACCAACTGAACTACCGCTCCACTTCTTGGTGGGTGTTGCAGGGGTCGAACCTGCGACCTACGGCTTGTAAGGCCGTCGCTCTCCCAACTGAGCTAAACACCCCTTGCGAAGAGCGCGTATGTTACCGATCAAAGCAGGCGTGTCAACAAACTCCGCATAAAAGCGGGATCAGATAGAATGCCGCACTGAGCGCGCTTCACAGCGTCCGACGATTCCGATCCTGGAGGTCATTATCAGCCCCGTAAACCGGGCCACAGTAACCCGTCAGCTGCTGATATACGGCGCTTTGGTCATCGTGGCCGCTGTCGTCACGCAGATCCGGCTGAACCTGGTTCCAGCTCTGCCTCAGGTTGAGCTGGGGCTCGGCATCGCCTTGTGGATTCGGTTCGGCCTGCGCGGTCTGGCGGCTTTTGCCGCAGGTTCGCTGTCCATCTTGCTTTGGCACGGACCGGAGAACCTTGTGATAGCGCAGATTCCGGCTGCACTGGCGCTGATCATGAGCTTGATCCTGCTCGGGTTCATGGATCGGCGCGACAGCCTGCTGCGGCATCTGCGGGATGCCGACGAGCCCAGTCTCATCGACACACGGACCAGCCGCGACTTCCAGATTCACGAACTGGGCAGGCTGTTCGGCTGGTTGGCGTTGGGCAGCTTACTCGGCGCAGCCGCAGCCCTGTACTTGTTGGGTGCAGGGGTTACCGGCACGGTAGTCTGGGTGTTGCTGGACCAATGGCGCATCCTGTTCGTCAGCACGGCGCTGCTGCTTCCGGTAGCAATCTGGTTTCTCAATCCTGGGCTGTCCAGCGTACTGCGTGCGAGCGCCGTTGCCGTTGTTGCAGTGCTGGTGCCCATCAGCGCTGCACTGGCAGAACTGCCCGGCACGCCAGAGCCGGCGGGTCCTGTGCTGCTGATCGCACTGCTCAGCCTGGGGGTGGTGCTGTGGATGCCCGCGGACCGACCCTTGTGGATCAGCCTGGGGTTCGGCCTGCCGCCGGCTGTGATGCTGCCCCTGCTGCCCACCGTTGCCGGCGCCTACTGGCTACTGACCCTGCCTGTGCTGGCCAGCGGCCTGCTGTATTGGTTCAAGGTTGCCAGCATCGACCGCCTGGCCACCATGTACAGCGGTGCCGAGAGCAACCAGTTGCTGGTCGATCGACTGATGCGCTTTCTGCCGGTGGGTGTGGTCCGCACCGACCTGGACGGCCGGATTCGTTATGCCAACCCGCTGTTCAACCGTCTGATGGGCGTGGAGGCGGACCAGCTCAAGACACTGGCTGAATTGCGGCAACGCATCGACACGCCGCATCGAAGTCAGCTTGATGAAGCCTGGACGCGTTTTCAGGCAGGTAAAGGTGACTTCAACCAGAACCTGTCCATGCAAATCAATGACCAACAGCGTTGGCTCAACATCCGGGCCGAGGTGGAGTACGAAGCCAGCCAACCCACTGGATACATCGCTTCAGTTACTGACATCACAACAGAGAAGCAGCTGGAGCTGGCACGCGACCGCAGCGAAGCGCAGTCCCGCGCTGTGCTTGACGGTGCTGTCGATGCCATTGTGACGATAAATACCCGTGGCCGCATTCTCACGTTCAACCAGGCTGCACAGAATATGTTCGGGTTCCGCGCCGATGAGGTGATCGGCCGCAATGTAAGCTGCCTGATGCCCGAGCCTTATCGCAGCGAACACGACCACTACCTGGCCCACTATTTGCGAACCGGCGAGCGGAAGATCATTGGCATCGGCCGTGAACTGGTGGCGCAACGCAAGGATGGCTCGGTATTGCCCATCTATCTCGCCGTCAGCGAAGTGGAGCTGGAAGGCACCCTCACCTTCACCGGCATATTGCGAGACATTCGTCAGGAGAAAGCGGCACAGGAGGAAATCCGGCGCCAGAACGAGCAACTGCAGGTTACCCTGCGCAACGCGCCACTGGGCATGGTGACTTACCGGCCAGGGCAGCCGCTGATCGGCACCAACCGCGCCTTTGAGCTGATGCTGGACTACGACGCAGACACCCTCGGACAATGTACCTTCGAGGAGCTGGTCCACCCCGAAGACCTGCCCGCGCTACAGCGCCAGCTGGCCCGCGTTCTTGATGACCAGCTGCTGCAGTTCGCACAGGACCTGCGCCTGCGTCGCCGGGACGGCAGTTTTGTCCAGACCACGGGGCACCAGGCCATCACGCACGATGAATTTGGCCGGCCGGACCGGGTCATCGCCCAGATCGAGGACCGCACGACAGAGATGCAGGCAGAAGAAGCTGCGCGCGAGCAGCAGGAAAAACTGACCCACGTGGCACGGCTCAGCACGCTGGGCGAGATGACTGCGGGTATCGCCCATGAAATCAATCAGCCGCTGACCGCCATAGCTCTGTATGCGCAATCCAGCGTCCGCATGCTCGACTCCGGCAAAGCCGACCCCGAGAAGTTGCGCAGCGCGCTGGAGAAGCTCAATATCCAGTCGATTCGCGCCGGCGAAGTCATCGACCGCATTCAGCGGCTGGTCCAGAACCGTGACAGCGAGCGCGAACTGGCCTCGGCAAACCAGTTGGTCCGGGACATCCTGCGCCTCGCTGAGAGCGACGCACGGGTCAACGACATTCAAATCGACCTGCGCCTGGCTGACGACTTGCAGCTGGTAGAGGTAGACCCTGTCCAGCTGCAGCAGGTTTTGCTGAATCTCGTCAGGAATGGTATCGATGCCATGCGCGAAGTGGATTGTACGAACGGCAACGTGCTGCGTATCGAGACTTTCGCACTGGGCACGAGCTGGATAGAAATCCGGGTGATCGACAGCGGTACCGGTGTCGCCGAGGACTTCAAGTCGCGCATGTTTACGCCGTTCTCCACCACCAAGGCCGATGGCATGGGCATGGGGCTGTCGATATGCCGCTCAATCATCAACCATCATGGTGGTATGCTCGGTTTTCGCAATAACCCAAAGGCGGGCGCCACCTTTTACATTCAATTACCGGTTGCAGAAGCACAGGACCATGATGAACAGAGCTGAAAAACCCCGGGTGCATGTAATCGATGACGATGAAGCGGTTCGTGATTCGATCAGCATGCTGCTGGACACCGTCGACCTGCCACATGCGCTGTATGACAGCGCCAACGCCTTTCTGACATCTCTGAGCAACGAGACAGAAGGCTGCCTGGTGGTAGACATTCGAATGCCCGGAATGAGCGGCCTGGAACTGCAAGAGGTTCTGAATGAGCGCCTTGTGGGACTGCCAATCATTTTCATCACCGGCCATGGCGATGTACCCATGGCGGTCGAAGCCATGAAGCGTGGCGCTCTGGATTTCATCCGCAAGCCCTTTCGTGAGCAGGACCTGCTCGATCGCATCAATGAAGCGCTTGAGGCAGAAGCCGCTGGCCGCAATGCCCGACTGGCGCTGGCAGATCTTCAGCGCCAGTTTGAATCACTGTCACCGCGGGAGCGGGAAGTCTACGAACGGGTTGCCGAAGGTCAGGCGAACAAGGTCATTGCCATCGACCTGAACATCAGCGAACGAACCGTGGAAATCCACCGGGCTCAGGTCATGAAAAAGATGCAGGCCCGGACCCTCGCTCATCTGGTTCGTACCAAGATTGATCTCGACGCAGCCGGCGCTACGTAGATGGCCGTATTTTGATCGATCAGCCAATGTTCGAAGCTTGACCACAACAGCTCAGCTTCCGGTGACACGACGACTGCAATGGACGGGCAAGCCTTCGACAATCCGAACGCAGGACTCAGGATGGGTAACTGTGGTCCGGGGCCTGCGGTTGAAGCACCGGACCAGGCTGCTGACCTGGGCCTGAGCCTGGTGTATCTGATTGACCAGGATGCATCCGTGCAGGACAGTCTCCGAACACTTGGGGAGGTGGTCGGTTTTCAAGTTGTCGGGTTCGACAGTGCCGAACGCTTTCTAATGGCCCTGTCGACGCTCCGCGATGGCTGTATCGTGTGCGCCGCGGAACTGCCTGGCATGAGCGGACTGAGCCTGTATCGCACCTTGCGCCAGCGCTCGGTTGACCTGCCCTTTGCCCTGCTTATCAGCCACGATGACCAGTCTCTGCGCTGGTCCGCCATCCGTGCGGGCATCGACCCGGTGCTGGAAAAACCCCGCGCCGACCAGGCGCTGCTCGAGTTCATTACGCGCTACTGACATGCAGCACCTGTTGAGTTCGCTGGCCGCACGTCTGCAACAGCACCATCTTCGGCTGTGTACCGCAGAATCCTGTACTGGCGGGCTGATCGCCGCCAGCTGCACGGCGCTTGCGGGCAGCTCCGACTGGTTTGAGGCCGGCTTCGTGACCTATTCGCTGGCAACCAAGACGGACCTGCTCGGTGTGGACCCGAACCTGATCAAGCGCTATGGCGCTGTCAGTGAGCCCGTGGCGAGGGCCATGGCCATTGGCGCGCTGAGGCGTTGCCAAGCCGACCTGTCGGTGTCGGTGACCGGCATTGCTGGTCCGGGCGGTGGCGAAGTCCTGCAGCCGGTCGGTCGCGTCTGGCTGGCCTGGGCCACGCGCGACCGCGGCACCGATGGCGCTGCGTCGGACAACATCACCCTCAATCAGGCCAGCAGCTTCGATTTCAGCGGCGATCGCAATCAGGTACGCAATCAGGCGGTCACGGCAGCCCTTGAGGGCTGCCTGGCGGCGCTGGAACCGGACCCGGAGTCCGGTCAGTCGTAGACCCGCACGGCAAGTACATCTGTATTCGCCCGATGCAGCACAGCACTGGCAGTAGATCCAAGCAGCAGCTGCAGGCCATGCCGGCCATGACTGCCGACGACGATCAGGTCCACATCCAGCCGCTCCGCGAGCGTCAGAATCTTGTTCGCGGCATGACCGCGCTCGAGGTGGCGATTCTCAGCAGCCACATTCCAGACCTCACCCAACTGGTCAAACTGGCCCTGGGCGCGGCGGATCATGGCGGCCTCCTGATCCTCATCGGCCTCAATGACGGAGCTGGGCATGCCTATCTGGTATCCGGGGGCGAGGCCATAATAGAAGTACGCTGGCTCAATAACGTGCACCAGTGAGACGCGCGTTTGCTCGTCGCGCAGGGCCATGGCCCGATCCATAACGCGCTGATTGTCAACGGCGAGATCTACTGCTACAAAGACATGCTGGTAGTGACCAGCCTTTTGCTGTGGCTCTGACATGCGCCCTCCCGCCCCAGATACGACTTAGTTGATCACAAAGTCGCATGATACGCCCCAGCCCGGCATAACACATGCGTCAGGACCCTAGGGAAATTGCGTAATGAGTACATCACAGGCTTCGGCAACACTACGCACATTCATTGACGCTCGTCAAAATGCCCAGGATCCAGGACCACCATGCCCCCCATACTGATTCTTCTCGAAGACCTGCAACACCTGCCGGCAGCCCTGACCAAGGCGGCTCGCATTGCTGCTTCGCAAGCCGACACCAGGATTTTGATTCGTCAGGTGACCTATGACGCAATCACTGAAGAGAATCTGAGCGACTTTGACGTCAGCGACAGCGGCGACTTGATCAATGCCATTGTTGAACGGGAACAAATGTCATTGAATGACGCCGTCGAGGAACAACTGGAGAAACTTTCACGGCAGGGTGCTGAAGTCGTCGCCAGCTCGCAGATTGACTCGGCCATCCATTGGGACAAACACAAGGCGAAGGCGATGATGGGTCTGATCAAGACCCACGAGCCGTCACTGGTGATCAAACCGCTGACGGCGCACCGCAGAATTGCCAACCTGTTTCACGCACCACTGGACTGGACGATCATGCGCGAGTCGCCAGTACCGGTATTGTTCTGCCATGACCATGTGTGGCCCTCGAAGGCCAACGTGCTCGCGGCAATGGACCTGGGTGATGATGCACATCAGTTGCTGAACCTGACCATACTTCGTGAAGCTCGGGCTCTGGCCGATGCTCTGGGAGGCGATCTGCACCTGGTCAGTGTTTATCCAATGCTCGGGCAGGAGCTGATTCAATACCAGACTACACCGGACAACCGTCCGGTACGGTCGACCATGGAGGCACAACGCCGCGAAGCGTTCGCCCAGCTGCTCGACAACAGTGACATCGCCGTATCTGAGACGCATGTGATTGAAGGCCGGCCCCGACTGGCGATCAGCGAACTGGCCAACCGTATCGATGCGCAGCTGACTGTCGTTGGCACTGCCGGGCGCAAAGGGCTCAGCAAGCTGGTGATCGGCAATACAGCGGAAGACATTGTGCGCGATATGAGCACCGACCTGCTGACCGTGCGCGAATGAGACCTGACGGCTGATGGGCAATAGCCCGGCAGGCGTAAAGCTCAGCAAACCCATTCAACAACCCCGACAATCAATAAGGGTACTCGTTCTATGTCGTTAGCGATCGAACACCCCGAATACAACTATGGTGTGGTGCGCCGCTTCGCCATCATGACCGTAGTCTGGGGCATCGTCGGCATGGCGGTCGGCGTATTGCTGGCCCTCCAGCTGGCCTGGCCGTGGTTCAACTTTGAAATCCCGTGGTTGACGTATGGCCGCCTACGGCCCCTGCACACCAACGCCGTGATATTCGCGTTCGGCGGTTGCGCCCTGATGGGAACAGCCTTATATGTCGTGCAGCGCACCTGCCAGACGCGACTGATCTCGAACAAGCTGGCCGAGTTCGTATTCTGGGGCTGGCAGACGGTGATCGTCTCTGCCGCCATTACGCTGCCGCTGGGCATTACTCAGACCAAAGAGTACGCGGAGCTCGAGTGGCCAATCGCCATTCTGATCGCCATCGTCTGGGTGTCATTCGGCATCGTGTTCTTCGGCACCATCGCCAAGCGCAAAGTCAGCCACATATATGTCGCAAACTGGTTTTTCGGCGCCCTGATCATCGGCGTCGCGGTACTGCACATCTTCAACAACCTGGCCATGCCAGTCACGCTGTGGAAGTCCTACTCCATCTATTCCGGTTCGATGGATGCCATGGTGCAGTGGTGGTACGGCCACAACGCCGTCGGGTTTTTCTTAACCGCCGGTTTTCTTGGGATCATGTATTACTTTATTCCCAAACAGGCGGAGAGACCGGTTTACTCCTACCGGCTGTCCATCGTGCACTTCTGGGCACTGATCGCGATATACGTCTGGGCCGGCCCGCACCACCTGCATTACACGCCGGTGCCCGACTGGGCGCAGAGCCTGGGTATGGTGATGTCGCTGATCCTGCTGGCACCGTCCTGGGGCGGCATGATCAACGGCATGATGACGCTGTCGGGCGCCTGGGAAAAACTTCGCACAGATCCAATTCTGAAGTTTTTGATCGTGTCCCTGTCCTTCTATGGCATGGCCACGTTCGAAGGTCCAATGATGTCGATCAAGACAGTCAACGCGCTGTCACACAACACCGACTGGACCATCGGCCACGTCCATGCCGGGGCACTCGGCTGGGTGGCGATGATTTCAATCGGCGCCATGTATCACCTGATTCCGATCCTGTACGGCAGGCCGCAAGGGCAGATGTACAGCACGCGAATGATCAACCAGCACTTCTGGCTCGCGACCATCGGCACCGTTTTGTATATCGCATCCATGTGGGTGAACGGCCTGATGCAGGGCCTGATGTGGCGCGCTACCAACGCCGACGGCACGCTGACCTACTCTTTCGTGGAGACGGTCGTGGCCAGCTATCCCGGCTACTACGTGCGCGCCTTGGGTGGCGCCATCTTCCTGTTCGGCATGCTGATCATGGCCTACAACGTCTGGCGCACCGCCACCACTACCGAGGTTCGCGATGAAGCCGATGTTCCGGCCACGCCGCTGCCGGCAACCCGGAGGGCACCCGCATGAAACATGAAGCCATCGAAAAGAGTGTCTGGTTGCTGATCCTGGTGACGCTGGTCGCCGTCTCGGTTGGCGGGGCTGTCGAGATCTTCCCGATGCTTTTCGACAAGCAGCGTACGCAGCCAATTGAAACATTGCAGCCACTGTCTGCGGTGGAGCTGGAAGGCCGTGACATCTATATCCGCGAAGGCTGCCACACCTGTCACACGCAGATGGTGCGGCCCCTACGCGCAGAGACGGAACGCTACGGTCACTACTCGGTTGCCGGCGAGGATGTGTACGACCACCCGTTCCTGTGGGGCTCCAAACGCACCGGGCCGGACCTGGCTCGTGTGGGCGGCCGCTACAGCGACGACTGGCAGCGGGCACATCTGCTCGACCCTCGCTCTGTGGTGCCGCAGTCGAATATGCCGGCCTATCCGTGGCTGTTTGAGCGGGAACTCGACGGCCGGCTCACAGGGCGCAAGATGCAGGCGCTGCGCCGCCTCGGTGTCCCTTATACCGACGAGCAGATTGAAAACGCAGCCGACGAAGTCCGCGGCGTCAGCGAGGCCGACGCCCTGGTCGCGTATCTGCAAAGCCTCGGGCGCGACATGAACGAGTACGTCCGTCAGCAGGGAGGTGCCGAATGAATGCACCGCCATGGATGACAGTGCTGGTCACCATCGCCTTTATCTGGCTGTTGTACATGCTGCTGCGTCCCGGCGCGAAGAAGCGCTACGACGAGCACGGCAAGATTCCGTTTGCGGATGAGGATCAGGAACCCGGCAAAGGTGCCGGCGAAGGTTCCGGCAGCGATGAAAGCACTGACAGCGCTGATGACAACGCCAGTGACGACAACCAGAACAACAGGAGCGGCCAATGAGTACCGGCTGGAGTCTCTACGTCATAATCGGCACCATCGGAACCCTGATCGTCATGGTCTGGCTGCTGATGGCCAACCGGCACATCCCCAAGGATGAGGGGCTGACGACCGGGCATGTCTACGACGGCATTGAGGAATACAACAACCCGCTGCCGATGTGGTGGGTCTGGCTGTTTCTCGGCACCATCATCTTTGGCGTCCTCTACCTGATCTACTATCCCGGCCTGGGAAATTTCAGTGGTGTCGGGAACTGGACGTCAGAAGGTCAGTGGGAAGACGAAGTCCGCCGTCAGGAAGAGCGTTTCGCCCCCCTGTACGCCGAGCTTGCGGCCAAAGGACCCGATGAGCTGGTCGAAGACCGACAGGCCATGCAGATTGGTCGGCGCCTGTATCTGAACAACTGCGCCACTTGCCATGGTGTTGCCGCGCGCGGTGCCTTTGGTTTTCCCAACCTGACCGACAACGCCTGGATCTGGGGCGGTACATTCGAAGACATCAAGGCGAGCATCCATGACGGCCGGATAGCCGCCATGCCAGCCTGGGGCTCAGCGCTTGGTGATCGCGGCGTACAGGACGTTACGCAGTATGTGCTGTCGCTGGTGGATCGCGAGACCAATGCCGATGCAGCTGAACGTGGCGCCTCGCAATATCAAACTTTCTGCGTCGCCTGCCACGGTGTGGAAGGCAAAGGCGACTACAGCATGGGAACCCCGGATCTGACCAATGACATCTGGGTTTATGGCGGTACACGCGAGCAGATC